>NZ_JABWRO010000210.1:0-3886 GCF_014268985.1 Pseudomonas sp. RW10S2
GTGGGAGCGGGCTTGCCCCGCGATGAGGCCGGCCCAGGCAAACGCCAGGCCTAGCGCCCGCCCATGATCGCGATGTAGTCCTGGGTCCAGCGGCTATAGGGCACGAACTTGCCACCCTCGGCCTGCGGGGTCTTCCAGAAGGCGATCCTGTCGAACTGGTCGAAGCCATTGGTCTTGCAACCCTCGGCGCCGAGCAACTCGCTGGCCTTGCAGCCCTGCGGCACCGCCGGCAACGAGCCGAACCAGGCCGCCACATCGCCCTGCACCTTGGCCTGCAGCGACCAGTCCATCCACTTGTAGGCGCAGTTGGGGTGCTTGGCATCGACATGCAGCATGGTGGTGTCGGCCCACCCGGTGACGCCCTCCTTCGGGAACACCGTGGCGATCGGCTGGCCCTCGGCCTTGAGCGCGTTGGCCTGGTACGGCCAGGCGCTGGAGGCGGCGACGCCTTCATTCTTGAAGTCGCTCATCTGCACCGTGGTGTCGTGCCAGTAGCGGTGAATCAAGGCGTGTTGCTTGCGCAGCAGGTCGAGCACGGCGGCGTACTGCTTCTCGTCGAGCTGGTACGGATCGCTGATGCCCAGCGCCGGCTGGGTCGCCTTGAGGTAGAGCGCGGCGTCGGCGATGTAGATCGGGCCGTCGTAGGCCTGCACACGGCCCTTGTTCGGCTTGCCGTCGGGCAGGTTCTCGGCCTCGAATACGGCTTTCCAGCTATCTGGTGCGGTAGGGAACACCTTGGTGCTGTACATCAGCAGGTTCGGACCCCACTGGTAGGGGGTGCCGTAGGTCTTGCCATCGACGGTGTACCACGGCGCGTCGTGCAGGCGCGGGTCGAGGTTCTTCCAGTTGGGGATCAGCTTCGGATCGATCGGCTGTACACGCTTGCCGTAGATCAATCGCAGCGAGGCATCCCCCGACGCGGTGACCAGGTCGTAGCCACCCTTGGCCATCAGGCTGACCATCTCGTCGGAGGTGGCAGCGGTCTTGACGTTGACCTTGCAGCCTGTGTCTTGCTCGAACTTGCTGACCCAGTCATAGGCCTTGTCCGACTCGCCACGTTCGATATAACCCGGCCAGGCGACGATATCGAGCTGGCCCTCGCCCTTGCCGACTTCCTTCAGGGCTTCGGCGGCCTGGAGGCTGCCACTGGCCAGGAGCGCGGTGGCGAGCCCGCTGAGCAACGCTGTCTTGTACATCGTTCATCTCCCAAATTGTTCTTTCTATTGTCGGGGCAGTATCAAGCGAACAACGTCCCTGGCGGCGCCAGCGGATTCTTGTGTCAGTCGAGCAGCTCGCCGTGACGCGCCATGATGTGGCGCACCACGCTGTAGTCCTGCAGCGAGTCGCTGGACAGGTCCTTGCCATAGCCGGAGCGCTTGAGCCCGCCATGGGGCATCTCGCTGGCCAGCATGAAATGGGTGTTGATCCAGGTGCAGCCGTATTGCAGGCGGTTGGCGATCTGGAAGGCCTTGTCGAGGTTCTGCGTCCACACCGAAGAGGCCAGGCCATACTCGGAGTCGTTGGCCCAGTCCAGCGCCTGGGACAACTGTTCGAAGCGGGTCACTGTGACCACCGGCCCGAACACTTCGCGCTGGACGATTTCGTCCTGCTGGCGGCAGCCGGCGAGCAGCGTCGGCTGGTAGTAGAAGCCGGGGCCCGAATGCACGGCGGCACCGGTCACCCGTTCGATGTGCGGCTGGCCCAGGGCGCGCTCGACGAAGCTGGCCACGCGGTCGCGCTGGCGGGCGCTGATCAGCGGGCCGATCTCGTTGTCGACGTCTTTCTTGCGGGCAAAGCGGATATTGCCCACCGCATCGCCCAGCGCAGCCACCAGCCGGTCGTGGATGCCGGCCTGGGCATAGATGCGGCAGGCGGCGGTGCAGTCTTGCCCGGCGTTGTAGTAACCATGGGTGCGAATGCCCTGCACCACGGCCTCCAGGTCGGCATCGTCGCAGACGATCACCGGAGCCTTGCCGCCGAGTTCCAGATGGGTGCGCTTGAGCGTGCGTGAAGCGGCCTGCAGGATCTTCTGGCCGGTGACGATATCGCCGGTCAGCGACACCATGCGCACCTTGGGGTGGCCGACCAGATGGCTGCCGACCGCCTCGCCGCCACCGCAGACGATGTTCAGCACGCCCGCCGGCAGGATATCGGCCAGCAGCGGCGCCAGCGCCAGGATCGACAGCGGCGTGTGTTCGGAGGGTTTGAACACCAAGGTGTTGCCTGCGGCCAGGGCCGGGGCGATCTTCCAGGCGGCCATCATGAGTGGGTAGTTCCACGGCGCAATCGATGCGACGACACCCACCGGGTCGCGGCGCACCATGCTGGTGTGCCCGGCGACGTACTCGCCAGTGAGTTGGCCCTGCTGGCAGCGCACGGCACCGGCAAAGAAGCGGAACACATCGGCAGTGGCGGGAATATCGTCCTGGCGCGCCAGGTGCAGGGGCTTGCCGCAGTTCAGTGCCTCGAGACGGGCAAGCAGGTCGGCATTGGCGTCGATGGCGTCGGCGATGGCCAGCAAGGCCGTGGCGCGTTGCGCAGGGGTGGTGCGCGACCAGCCGGCAAAAGCGCGCTGGGCCGCCTGTACTGCGCGCTCAAGCTGTTCGAGGGAAGCCTCGCCGACATTCAGCAGCAACTCGCCGGTCGCTGGGTTGACGATGGGCTCGACCAGCCCTTCCCCGGCAACCAGGTGGCCATCGATCAACTGCGCGCTGTACAGCGGAAGACTGGTGGGCATTTTCGGACTTCTTCTTTTTTTCGTGTCGTCGTGCATGGCGCCTCCGCGGTGGGTCGGGCGCGTCCACTTGAAACGAGACTAGGGCCCGACAGCCAGCTTCACAAATTCTAAATATTGAAAGTCTCGTTCGGTTAAATCGATACCTTGCGCTGGCTGCCCTGCCCCCTGGCCAATGTCAGGAACGGGTCCACCAGCGGCGTGCGCGCCGTGCCCCGGCGCCAGGCCAGGCCCACGTCGAGGGTCTCGTTGAGGTCGGCCAGCGGGCGGGCTTCGATGATGTCGCCTTCGAGCGACCAGGGGCGGTAGGTCATGTCGGCCTGGATCGACAGCCCGAGCCCCGCCGCCACCAGGCTGCGCACCGCCTCCACCGACGCGGTGCGCAAGGTGACCTTGGGCGTAAGCCCCGCACGACTCCAGATGCGCTGGGTGTGCAGGCCCATTTCATCGGCGTTGAGCTGGATCAGCGGCTCACCTGCCACATCGGCCAGGCTGATGCTGTCGCGTTCGAGCAGCGGATGGCGTGGCGGCAGCCACAGGCGGTGCGGAGAGTGGGTGAGCACTTCGGTCTGCAGGGCGTGGCGATCTTCGAGGTTGGACAGGATCAGCACGCCGACATCGATCTCGCCGGCCACCAACAGGTGCTCGATGTAGGGGCGTTCGTCCTCCACCACGCGGGTTTGTACGTTGGGGTAGGCGTGCTGGAAGCGGGTGATCAGGTCGGCCAGGTAATAGCCGGCGACCAGGCTGGTGACGCCGATGGTGAGCAGGCCATCGACCTGGTCGGTGCTCTGCTGCAGGCTGCGCTTGGCGTTTTCCACAGTGGCCAGGATCAGGTGCGCCTGGCGCAGGAACTGGTGCCCCTGGTGGGTCAGGCTCATGCCTTTGGCGTGGCGGGTGAACAGGGTCACGCCGATTTCGTCTTCCAGTTGCTGGATCGCCTGGGTGAGGGTCGACTGGGAGATGAACACCGCCTGCGCGGCGGCGGAGATCGAGCCGGTTTCGGCAACGGCGATGAAGTGGCGGATCTGGCGCAGGGTCATCATGCGGAAAAACACCTGTTGTTTTTTCCGCAGTATGGTTTATCGAAGGGGTGGGTAAGCGTTCTTTTTTATCGAACGGGGTTGAGGGCGGTGTTTGCCTTTTCTCGGG
>NZ_JABWRO010000211.1:0-3799 GCF_014268985.1 Pseudomonas sp. RW10S2
AGCAGGTAGGGGTTTTGTCTTTCTGGCGTTTACTAAATCGCACCTGCAGCAGCTTGCTGGACACCAATCGTAACGTCCTTTGCAGAGCACCATCTCCCACATTTCGGGTCGGAACACTAGAATAGAGCCGAGATTCCCAGCAGATCCCCCTATGCCCAACCCTGTCGATCCCGAAGCGCTGGCACGCCTGCCGTTGGAAGAGCTCGTGGCTTGCCACGAGTGCGACCTGCTGCTGCGCAAGCCCGTGCTGCAGCATGACGAAAAGGCGCAGTGCCCGCGCTGCGGCTATGAGCTCTACGCCCACCGCCACAATGTCGTCAATCGCAGCTTGGCCCTGGTGCTGACGGCGTTGTTTCTCTACATTCCGGCCAACTTCCTGCCGATCATGCAACTGCACCTGCTCGGTCAGACCTCTGACGACACGGTGTGGAGCGGTGTGCTGGGCCTGTACAACTCACAAATGCGTGGCATCGCCGTGGTGGTGTTTCTCTGCAGCATGGCTATTCCGTTGCTCAAGCTGCTGTGCCAACTCCTGGTACTGCTGAGCATTCGCCTGAATATCGGTCGTGGTCATGGCCTGCTGTTCTATCGCATCTATCATCACCTTCGGGAGTGGGGGATGCTCGAGGTGTACTTCATGGGCGTGCTGGTAGCGATCGTCAAGCTGGTCGACCTGGCGCAACTGACCATCGGGCTGGGTTTGTTCTGCTTTATCAGCCTGTTGCTGGTGCAGGTGTGGCTGGAGGTGGTGATGTCGCCGCATCAGATATGGGTAGCGCTTTCCGGGGAGGACACCCATGCGGGCGATTGATGCCGGTATCCTGGTCTGCAATGAATGTCATGAGCTCAATCGCCAGGAGCCGGGCAGCGACTCGCAGGCCTGCACTCGCTGCGGTGCCATCGTGCATGCGCGTCGCCCCAACAGTATCGTGCGCACCTGGGCGCTGCTCGTCACTGCGATGATCTTGTACATCCCGGCCAACCTGCTGCCGATCATGACGGTCAGTACATTGGGCAAGGGCAGTCCGGACACCATCATGTCCGGGGTCATCACCCTGATGAAGCATGGCATGCTGCCCATTGCTGCGGTGGTTTTCATCGCCAGTATCCTGGTGCCGACGTTCAAGCTGGTGGGCATTGGCCTGCTGCTTTACTCGGTGCAGCGTCATCAGCCGCTCTCGGCTCGGCAGCGGATCCTGATGTACCGCTTTATCGAATTCATCGGTCGCTGGTCGATGCTCGACATCTTCGTCATCGCCATTCTGGTGGCGGTGGTGAATTTCGGTCGTATCGCCAGTGTCGAAGCCAACCTGGGCGCCGTCGCCTTTGCCAGTGTGGTGATCCTGACGATGCTTGCTGCTTTAACTTTCGATCCCCGACTGATCTGGGATAACACGGAGTCGGACGACGACCATGAGTGACTTGCCAACGGCCAAAACACGCCCAGCCTCGAACTGGTCGGCCATCTGGATTCTGCCGCTGATTGCCCTGATGATCGGGGGTTGGCTTGCCTGGCAGGCCTATCGTGACGCTGGCGTGGAGATCCAGGTACGTTTCGAGACTGGCGAGGGTATCGTCGCAAACAAGACCGAGGTGATCTACAAAGGCATGTCGGTGGGCAAGGTTACCAGCCTGGTGCTGGATGCCGAGGGCAGCAACACGGGTGTGATCGCCACCATCGAGATGAACAAGGCGGCGGAGCCGCACATGAATAAAGGCACGCGCTTCTGGTTGGTCAAGCCGAGTGTCAGCCTGGCCGGGATCTCCGGATTGGAGACACTGGTTTCCGGCAATTACATCGCCGTTGATCCGGGGCAGGGCGAGCCGACACGCCGCTTCACCGCGCTGGCCGAGGCGCCACCGCTTTCTGACAGGGAGCCTGGCCTGCACCTGACGCTCAAGGCCGAGCGCCTGGGCTCGCTCAATCGTGAGAGCCCGGTGTTCTACAAGCAGATCCAGGTGGGCAAGGTAAAAAGCTATCGCCTGTCAGACGATCATGGAACGGTCGAGATCAAGCTGTTCATCGAGCCTGAATACGCAAGCCTGGTACGCAAGCACACGCGTTTCTGGAATGCCAGCGGCATCAGCATCGATGCCAACCTGTCAGGCGTCAAGGTGCGCAGCGAGTCGCTTTCGAGCATCGTGGCGGGCGGCATCGCCTTCGCCACCCCAGAGCATCGCAAGGACAGCCCGCCCACCGATCCGAGCCTGCCGTTCCGTCTCTATGAGGACTTCGAGGCGGCTCAGGCCGGTATCCGCATCAAGGTGCACCTGACCGATTACGAAGGCCTGCAGGCTGGGCGTACTCCGGTGATGTACAAGGGTATCCAGGTGGGTTCCATGAAGACGTTGAAGATCGATGATGGTCTAGACGGCGCCATGGCTGAACTCACGCTGGACCCGCTGGCTGAGGACTACCTGGTGGAGGGCACCCAGTTCTGGGTGGTCAAGCCGTCCATTTCATTGGCGGGCATCACCGGCCTTGAGGCACTGGTAAAGGGTAACTACATCGCCATCCGACCGGGTGAGAAAGGTGCGCGACCGCAGCGTGAGTTCGAGGCTCGGGCCAAGGCGCCACCGCTCGATCTCAAGGCGCCGGGCCTGCACCTGGTGCTGTTCGCTGACACGCTCGGCTCGCTCGAGGTCGGTAGCCCGGTAACCTATCGCCAGGTCAAAGTCGGTAGCGTGCAGAGCTATCAGTTCGCTCGCAACAGCAAGCGTATCCTGATTGGTGTGCATATCGAGAAAGAGTATGCCGGCCTGGTGAACGGCTCGACGCGCTTCTGGAATGCCAGCGGCATCACCCTTACCGGCGGCCTGTCGGGTATCAAGATCAAGAGTGAGTCGTTGCAGACCCTGATGGCCGGCGGCATCGCCTTCGATACACCACAGCAGAATGTACCGCTCAAGCGACACATTCCGCGCTTCCGCCTGCTGGAGAACGAGGAGGCGGCCAACCGCGCCGGCACTCTGGTGACCATCCGTGTAGACCGTGCCGATGGCCTCAAGCCCGGTACGCCGATTCGCTTCCGTGGCCTGGATGTAGGCAGCATTGAAAGCGTCGACCTGACCTCCGACCTGCAGGCGGTGCTGCTGCGAGCGCGGATCACCGATGCCGCGGACCGTATTGCCCGGGCAGGCACGCAATTCTGGGTGGTGAAGCCGGCATTCGGGCTGGTGCGCACAGAGAACCTCGACACCCTGATCGGCGGCCAGTACCTGGAGGTACAGCCGGCACTGAAGAGTCAGGGCCCGCAGCGGGACTTCATCGCCTTGCCCGAAGCGCCGGAGGTGGTTGGTCAGGAAGTCGGGCTACCGCTGACGTTGAGTGCCTCGCGTCGTGGATCGATAAAGCCGGGTGTGCCAGTCACCTATCGTGAAGTGCAGGTTGGCAAGGTCACGGGCTACGAGCTGGGGCAGAGTGCGGATCGGGTGTTGATCCATATCCTGATCGAGCCGCGTTATGCTGCCTTGGTGCGTGGCGGCAGCCGTTTCTGGAACAGCAGTGGCTTCGGCTTTGACTGGGGACTGTTCAAGGGGGCTACAGTGAGGACCGAATCGCTGGAAACCCTCATCGATGGAGGGATCGCCTTCGCCACGCCGGATGGCGAGCAGATGGGCAATCCCGCACGGCCGCAGCAGACCTTCGCTTTGTTCGACAAGCCGGATGATGCCTGGCTGCAGTGGGCGCCGAAGATCCCGGTGGGCAAGTAGCAATGAAGTCGGGCCGCTTATCGCGGCCCGGTTTCATTGGGTAGCCTAGGCTCTTTATGAAAAACCTTGATACTCGGTGATGCTG
>NZ_JABWRO010000212.1:0-3711 GCF_014268985.1 Pseudomonas sp. RW10S2
TCGGGTCCCCGCACCGCCGCTCCCACAGGTGCCCCGCTGTCTTCAGGCCTGTGGGAGCGGGCTTGCCCGCGAACAATCCAGCACCGATCAGTGATGCTTGCGCGGCACTGCCGTGAGCAATTCATCCGGCGGCATCTCGCACTTGATCTTGCGCCCCAGCAGTTCCTCGATCGCCGGCAACTGGTAGGAGTCATCCTCGCCGGCGAAGCTGATCGACACACCACTGGTGCCTGCACGCCCGGTACGGCCAATGCGGTGCACGTAGTCGTCCGGGTCTTCCGGCAGGGTGAAGTTGATCACGTGGCTGATGCCGTCGATATGGATCCCACGCCCGGCCACGTCGGTGGCCACCAGCACGGTGATGCGCCCTTCGCGGAAGCTTTCCAGGGTGCGGATGCGCTTGTGCTGCGGCACATCGCCCGACAGCTGGGCGGCATTGATGCCGTCGCGCACCAGCTTTTCCTCGATGCGCCGCACCTCGTCCTTGCGGTTGGCGAAGACCATCACTCGTTCCCACTTGTTCTGCGTGACCAGGTTGTACAGCAGCTTGTACTTGTCGCTGCCCGCCACGGCGTAGACGTGCTGCTCGACCGTCTCGCTGGCAACGTTCTCCGGCTCGATCTCGACGATGGCCGGGTCAGTGGTCCACTGCTTGGCCAGGTTCATGACGTCGTCGGTGAAGGTGGCGGAGAACAGCAGGGTCTGGCGCTCGCTCTTGGGCGGGGTCTGGCGGATGATCTGGCGTACCTGTGGGATGAAGCCCATGTCGAGCATGCGGTCGGCTTCGTCCAGCACCATCACCTCGACCATGTCCAGGTGCACTTCGCCGCGTTGCTGGAAGTCCAGCAGGCGGCCCGGGGTCGCGACCAGGATGTCGCAGTAGCGCTTTTCCAGGGCCTTGAGCTGTTTGTCGTACTCCATGCCGCCGACGAAGCTCATCACGTTCAGCCCGCTGTACTTGGTCAGGGCCTCGGCGTCCTTGGCGATCTGCACCACCAGTTCGCGGGTCGGGGCGATGATCAGCGCACGCGGCTCGCCCATGTAGCGTTCCTTGGGCGGCGGGGTCTGCTGCAACTGCGAGATGATCGAGATCAGGAACGCGGCGGTCTTGCCGGTGCCGGTCTGGGCCCGGCCGATGGCGTCCTGGCCACGCAGGGTGTAACCCAGGACCTGGGCCTGGATCGGCGTGCAGTAGGGGAAGCCCAGGTCGTGGATGGCGTGCATCAGCTCGTTGGAGAGCTTGAAGTCATGGAAGCGAGTCTTGCCTTCCTGGGGCTCGACCACGAAGTCCTCGGGCTTCCACAGGCTGGCCTGGGGTTTGGGCTTGCGCTCGCGGCGGGGCTTTTCCCGGGGCGGCTGCTCGGCAGGCGCGGCTTCGGCCTTGGCCACAGGTTCGGGCTGGCTGCGCGGCGCGGACTTCGCTCTTGACGGTTTCGGGGGCCGGGCCGGTGCGGGCTGAGGCGTGGGTGCAATCACGGGGGCAGCGGGCGCGACGGCCTGCGGGGCGGCGTCTCCCTTGCCGAATATTTTCTTGAGTGCCTTGAGCACGGTCGTCTCGTCAACTGGTTAAGGAATGTACGCCGGGCAGTGTAATGCAAGATTCAGGCTCGGCGTAGTATTCGCTGTAGTGCAATGCGCCAGTGGCTACAGGCGCTCGTCGGATTACTGCAGGCGCTTGGCCATCCAGTCGTGGATATCGCTCAGTTCCTCGACCACCACTTCGTGTTCCATGGGGTATTCGTGCCAGCGTGCGGCGACGCCCCAGGTGTTCAGATACTCGAAGGCCGTACGGCCCATCGACGGGATCACCACCGGATCGTGCACACCGTGCAGGCACAGGGCCGGGGTGCGTTGCTGGCAGGCGCTGAGCTGATGGCCTTCGTTGAAGGTCGGGGCGTAGGTGGACAGGGCGATCACCCCGCCCAGCGCTTCCTGCCACTTTATATAGGCGGTGTGCAGCACCACGGCGCCGCCCTGGGAAAAACCGGCGAGGATGATCCGCGACAGATTGATGCCCTTGGCCTGTTCGGCCTTGATCAGCGCGATGACCTGGTCGGCCGATTCTTCAAGCTGCGTCTCGTCGATAGCCCGGGCCGGGGTCATGGCCTTGATGTCGTACCAGCTCGGCATGGCATAGCCGCCGTTGATGGTGACGGGGCGGGTTGGCGCCTGGGGCATGATGAAACGGGTACTTGGCAGACGTTCCTGCATGAATTCGGCCACCGGTAGGAAGTCGTAACGGTCGGCCCCCAGGCCGTGCAACCAGATCACACAGGCGTCGGCGGTCTTCTGGGGTTCGAGAATCAGCGGGTTGCTCATGACTGCTCCAAAAAAGTGCGTAAGAACTTATTGAGTGCGTAAAAAGAAGGCGCTGGTGGTTAGTGCCATAAAAAGATGTCGCAACTCTACAACTTTACCCCCTTGACGCATGCTTAAACGCTTAAGGCGGTAACTATGGTACGCGCTTTGCTACGTTCGTACCGATGCGATGGACGGGGGCCTGAACGGTAACACCCGCCCACGTGGATGGAAGGCTGTCACAGAACAGCCCATTGCGCCAATTGACCCAAAAACAAGCCAAAAAGGGTCGGATGCGCCTCATAAGGGTGCGGTGCAATTCCGGCTCGGTACAACAAGAGCATTTGGAGGTTGTTGATGAAGATGTTGCAAACCACGCTGGCAGTCCTGACCGCTGCCGCCACCCTGGGCACCGTGGGCGCCGCCCAGGCTGGCGCCACGCTCGATGCGGTACAGAAGAAGGGCTTCGTCCAGTGTGGCGTGAGCGACGGCCTCCCGGGCTTCTCCGTCCCTGACGCCCAGGGCAAGATCGTCGGCATCGACGCCGACGTCTGCCGCGCCGTGGCTGCCGCCGTGTTCGGCGACGCCACCAAGGTCAAGTTCAGCCAGCTCAACGCCAAGGAGCGCTTCACCGCGCTGCAGTCCGGCGAAGTCGACGTACTGTCGCGCAACACCACCTGGACCAGCTCGCGTGACGCTGGCATGGGCCTGGTGTTCGCCGGTGTCACCTATTACGACGGCGTAGGCTTCCTGGTGAACAAGAAGCTGGGCGTTTCCAGCGCCAAGGAACTCGATGGCGCGACCATCTGCATCCAGGCCGGTACCACCACCGAGCTGAACGTCTCCGACTACTTCCGCGCCAATGGCCTGAAGTATACCCCGATCACCTTCGACACCTCCGACGAGAGCGCCAAGTCGCTGGAATCCGGTCGTTGCGACGTGCTGACTTCCGACAAGTCGCAGCTCTACGCACAGCGCTCCAAGCTGGCTGCCCCGACCGAGTACGTGGTGCTGCCGGAAACCATTTCCAAGGAGCCCCTGGGCCCGGTCGTGCGTAAAGGCGACGAAGAGTGGTTCAGCATCGTCAAGTGGACCCTCTACGCCATGCTCAACGCAGAAGAAGCAGGCGTGACCTCGAAGAACGTCGAGGCCGAAGCCAAATCCACCAAGAACCCCGACGTCGCTCGCCTGCTGGGTGCCGACGGCGAGTACGGCAAGGACCTGAAGCTGCCCAAGGACTGGGTGGTGCAGATCGTCAAGCAAGTGGGCAACTACGGTGAAGTGTTCGAGAAGAACCTGGGCAAGAGCACCCCGCTGGAAATCGACCGCGGCCTGAATGCCCTGTGGAACAACGGCGGCATCCAGTACGCACCGCCTGTGCGCTGATGGCTGCCCCCCCCCCCCCCCCGCCCC
>NZ_JABWRO010000213.1:0-3457 GCF_014268985.1 Pseudomonas sp. RW10S2
GGAGGAGGGCTATTAGCTGTTGGCATTGTCGATCTTGATGGTTGGGTCCGAGCCGCTGATCAACGAGTTGATGCTGTTGTTGGACCAATTGACACCCTCAAGCTGGATGCTCACGTCGGGGTTGGCCAAGTCACCGGCGACATTGAGCTTACCCTCGGTGCTCACCTGCAGGGTCGAGGTTCCGTTCTCCGTGGTGATTTTCAGAAAGTTATCGATGGTGCTGCCGCTCTCGCCCTGCAGCAGGTCCCTCAGGTCGATACGGTCGCCTTCGCCGGGGTTGAAGTCTTTGATCACGTCGTGGCCTATATCGCCAGCTTTCCAGACGAAGGTGTCGGCCCCTGGGCCACCGATCAGGATGTCATTGCCCGGACCGCCAATCAGGATGTCGTTGCCGGTCCCGCCCAGCAGAATGTCGTTGCCCTTGCCACCGTCGAGCAGGTCGTTGCCGCCTTGGCCGAAGAGGATGTCGTTGCCTGCGCCGCCCAGTAGTGTGTCATTGCCGCCATGGGGGCCGGAGACATCGAACTCAGTGTAGTGCTCTGTGATGTACTGGTGCACGTTGGCGGGGGTGACGCTGCTAGCGGCCATTCCGGTCTTCTGCGCCACATAGGACTGCAATGCCTGGTAGCCCTCGCCGACAATGCCGTTGAAACTCACGAGGTCGCCGAACAGTATGTCGTTGCCATTTAGACCGCTGACGGTATCTGTGCCCGGCAGGGCCTTCTCGGTGTAGCCGAGGATGGCGTTGGCTAGGAACGACGGATCAATGTTGGTCTGCGGCTTGCCGTTGGTGTCATACGGTTTCAGGTCGTTGAGGTTGACGCTGTCATTGAGACCGATGGCCTCGACGTCGGACAGGCTCGAAAGCAACTTGAAGCTGTCCTGCGAGTTGGTTGCGATGGTGCTGGTGGTGATGATGCCGAAGCCAGCACGCTCAGACAGCTCGTAGGTGCCGTTGCCTTCGGCTTGCAGTTTACCGGAAACGTCATACCTCCAATTCCTGCCGCTTAAGTATTGCACCTGTAGGTTGCCAGCGTTGTCGATGTCGACGTAGTTGGTCCTGCTGCTGTCGATGTAGTCGTGGAACTCCATGCCCGGGTTGTAGTTGATCGAGGCCAGGAAGTTGTCCAGGGTCATACCCGATGTACCCAGGGGCGGGTTGGGCTTTTCGTTGGTCTGGTAGTAGGTCGGCTTGCCATCGGTGATGAAGAACGTCTGGTTGCTGCCAGTATTGCCACCATCCTTGAGGTTTCGGAACCAGTTGGCGGTGGTCTTGAAGGCGTCCTCGTAGTTGGTGCCGCCGCCCGATGTCATGGAGTCCAGCGCCGTCTTGAGGAGGGTCAGGGCGTTAGGAGCGTCCAGGCTCACCGAGATCTGCTTGTTGACCCGGCTACTGAAGTCCACCAGGAAAATGTTCACGGTGCCGGAGGTGCTGCTGCCCACGCTGTTCTTCAGAACGTCGAACACGCTGGTCAGCGATTTTTTGACTGCGATGAGCGAGGTGTCGCTCATGCTGCCTGAGGTGTCGACTATGAACGCGATGTTGTAGTTCTTGCCTTGCACCAGGTTGAAGCCGTTGATGTCGGCGACCATGATGTCGTTGCCCCCGGTGCCGACGAAGTCGGCGTCGTCTCCGTCCGTGCCAAGGCTGACGTTGTAGATCGCCGGGTAAACGGTGACCTGGATTTGCGCCTTGGTGCTGGCCGATCCACCCAAGGATTCGGAGGAGGTTGAGGTCACGGTCAGGTTGAACGAGCCATTGTAGTAAGGCGGCGGAGTGATCGTCAGCGTGCCTAGGTTCCATCCGGTGACATTGGTTTCGCTGATGTCGTTGCTGGAGGTGAAACTATGGCCTACGCCATCGCTGAGCACGAAACCTATCGGTATGCCGCCTATCTTCACGCTCAGGCTTTCCGAACCGTCGGTATCGGTCAGGGCTGTACTGATCTTGGCCAGCTTGACGCTGCCGCCTTCGGCGCCCTCGTTGAGCCTGTAGCCATCGTAGTAGCCTTCTCCGTTACTGCCATGCAGTTCGGAGAGGGTCACGCCAGCGTGGTTTAACGCAGTTTCGCTTGGATACATCAGCACGTTAGCGATGCTCAGGTCGACTGGCGTGCTGCCATTGACCGACAGGTTGACGTCATAGCTGCCAGGGCCGCTCTGATTGGCGTGGTAGATATCCAGGGTGTAGTAACCGCTGGTGGGCGGGATGAACGAACCGCTGATGGCGCCGACCGAGCTCCAGGTGCCACTGATGACGTTCTTGCCGCCCAGCAAAAGCTGTAGGCTATCGTCGGCTGTGCCGCTGAACGAGTACGTCTTGCCGGCTTCCAGATAGATCAGGCCGGAGGTTTTCGAGCCGCTGCCGCGGGCTACGTTGGCGTCAGACTGTGCAGAGGTCACCAACGAGCTGCTGGTCGGGTTGCCGGACTTATCGAACACCGCCTTGAGAGCATTGCCGGTGATGCTAGTGCTGCCGGTGCCAAGGCCGGTAAGGCTATTCCAGTATTCCTTGAGCAGCCCGATGGAGTTAACGCTGTTGCTCGCCACGACGAGAGTCGGCGCATCGGCTACCGGGGTGATGTCGATTTTCATGATACTGGTATTGCCCAGGGTCTGGCCGTCGATTGGCCGGAACTGGATTTGCGCATAGTCGGCCTGCTGGTCGCCTACACCGCTGCCGCCATAGCCATCGGCGCCTGACTGATTGGCCAGCGGTACGAACTTAAGCTTGCCGGCGGCTATGTCGTCCTGGCTGATATTCTGGTTCAGCGACACGTCGACCCACGAGGTACCATTGAAGAACTTCAGATTGCCCAGATCTGGCAGCTTGCTGATGGTTACGCCCAGGCCGGTCTTGCCATTGGCGTCGCTGACGTTGAAGTCGCCCCACTTGAACACGTAGTCGGTGTCTTCGCTGCCGGTCACGGCGCCACCGGTTGACACCGGCGCGTGGTCGTTGTCGATGATGGTGGTGGTGACGCTGGACTTGCCGGCGTCGACCTGCAGGTTCTCGAAGCCGCCGCCCGTGGCGCCGCTGATCTTGACCGTGAAGTTCTCCGAACCCTCGACCAGCTTGTCGTCGATGGTCTTGATGTCGAAGGTGGCGGTGCTGCTGCCAGCCGGGATCTTCACGGTGACCACGCCGGTGTAGTCCTGGCCGTTGGTGGCGGTGCCACTGTAGCTCAGGGTGACAGTGACCTCGGTCTTGGACGGATTGGTCAGGGTCAGGGTGTAGTGCGCGGTGTCGCCTTCGGTCACCGACGTGTCGCCGCTGATGCCCACGGTGGTCAGGTCGCCCTGGCCGCTCGGCTCGTCGGTGACGGTGGTGGTGACGGTATTGCTGCCAAGGGTCAGCTTCTCGAAGTTGTCGCCGCCGGTGACCGATTCGATC
This sequence comes from Pseudomonas sp. RW10S2, assembly GCF_014268985.1. NCBI lineage: Bacteria > Pseudomonadati > Pseudomonadota > Gammaproteobacteria > Pseudomonadales > Pseudomonadaceae > Pseudomonas > Pseudomonas sp. RW10S2. The sequence goes on from NZ_JABWRO010000213.1 coordinate 3,395, forward strand.
TTGTTGACGATCGGTGCCTGGCCGCCGACATAGACGTCGTCCTTGGCGGTGATGGTGAAGGTG
>NZ_JABWRO010000214.1:0-3455 GCF_014268985.1 Pseudomonas sp. RW10S2
GGGGGGGGGGTGGGGGGGGGGGGGGGGGGCCCGGAACAGCCACCACAAGCCTGTCGGCCAAAATCACTTCGCCACAGGCCTTGCAGTGTTGCCACCACCCTACCCTCCCAACGCCCAGCCCTTGTTAGCCGGGCGCCGCTTTGTCATTAGCCTGTAGCTAACGCACCACCACTGGCTTCCCGCCGTTCGCGGCGCAACTCGCTGCCCAGCTCCCGCGCCAACGCCACGAAATTCACCGCCTGCGGCGACGGGTTGTCCTGCCGGCACAGCAAGGTAATGGGCGCCGCCAGCCGTGGCCGGGCGTCGCGGATTGGCCGGTAGGCCACGCTGTGTTCGTGAAAGCCGCGCATCGAAGTCGGCACCACCGACACCCCGGCACCGGCGGCCACCAGGCTGACGTTGGTCAGCATGCGCTCGACCTCGAACGCCACCTTCGGCTCGAATCCCGCATTACGACAGGCCTGCAGCAAATTGGCGTACATCCCCGGCGCCCCCGGACGGCGCACCAGGATGAACGGCTCGTCGGCCAGGTCCTTGAGGGCAATGGCCGCACCGCTGTCGAGCAGGCGATGACCGACCGGCAGGGTCAGCACCAGCTCTTCGTTGAGCAACCGGTGATAGGCGATGCCCCGTGGGCGATCGACCGGCGCGCGAAGGATGCCGATATCGACGCTGTCGTCGCTCACCTCGTCGGTCAGCTCGCGGGCGTTGCCTTCGTGCAGGGCGATATCGACGTCCGGGTAGAGATCTCGGTAACGCCGGATGATGCGGGGGATCAGTGGATGGGACGCTGCCGAGCTGGTGAAGCCGACCTTGAGATTGCCTTCGATGCCCTTGGCCGTGCGCGCGGCCTTCTGCGCACCGTTCTCGACCCGTTGCAGGATGTCCAGCGCCTCTTGAAGGAAGACCTCGCCGCCAGCGGTCAGGTCGACACCCTTGGCATGGCGGATGAACAGGTCGAAGCCCAGCTCCTGCTCCAGTGCGCGGATCTGCTGGCTGAGCGGCGGCTGCTGCATGTTCAGCCGCGCGGCGGCACGGGTGAAGTGCTTTTCCTGGGCGACCATGACGAAGTAACGAAGGTGACGAAGTTCCATGCAGGCTCCGGGGGCGGGTGGCGAGGGGCATTGTGGCGCATGCGCAGTCCTCGCACCATTCACGCTAGAATCGGCAAAATCAAAAAAACAACAAAACCGCCGATGATCCGCAACCGTCCCCGCTCCGATCTTGCCTTGCTCCTGCTCGCCCTGCTGGCCGGTGCGCTGCTGGGTGTCTGGCAGCCGGACCTGGCGGTGCAGATGAAGCCGCTCAGCGACCTGTTCATCTCCATCATCGGCGTCTGCGCCCCGGTGGTGATGTTCATCCTGGTCTGCTCCAGCACCGCCGCCCTGAGCGACTACCGCTCCACAGCGCGCCTGGGCCTCAAGGCCATGGCCTATTGGCAACTGATGTCGTTGCTGTCCTTGCTGATCGGCCTGGTTGTCGCCCTGCTGCTGCGCCCCGGCGCGGGCCTGGAAAGCTCCAGCCACGTGTGGTCGGTGCCGCTGCTGGCCGGCGACGGCCCGATGCTCTCGCGCCTGCCGACCCTGCTGCTCGACTCGCTGGAAGAAAGCCCCATCCTCAAGGTGCTGCTGGCCGCACTGGTGTGCGGCCTGCTGCTAGGGCGCAGCGGCGAAACCGGCCGACGCCTGGCCCGCCAGCTCGACCGGACCATGGCCTGGATGTTCCGCATCATGCGCCTGATCGTCAGCTTCGCGCCGCTGGCGGCGTTTGGTGCCATCGCCTTCATCATCGGCAAGTACGGCCTGGACGCCGCCATTCCCCTGGCCAAGTTCGTCATTGCCGCCTACGCCGCGTGCCTGGCCTACCTGCTGCTGGTGCCGCTGCTGGTGATGCGCCTGCTCGGCTGTCGCCTGGCGCGGCTGGTGGGCTACATCAAGGAAGAACTGTTGCTGGTGATCTCGACCGGCTCGTCGGTGGCCGCCCTGCCGCGTCTGGTGGAAAAGCTCGAAGCGGCCGGTTGCGACAGCCAGACCCTGCGCCTGACCCTCACTGCCGGCTACAGCTTCAACCTCAACGGCTCGAGCCTGTACCTGATGGTTGCGGTGCTGTTTCTCGCACAGCTTGGGCATATCGACCTGACGCCCTCGCTGCTGGCGACCATCGTGCTGGTCAGCCTGTTCACCTCGCTCGGCTCGACCAGCGTGGCTGGCTCGGCCTTCGTCACCCTGGCGGCGACCTTGAGCGTGCTGGACATCGTGCCGCTGGAGAGCATCGGCTTGCTGATTGGCGTGGAGCGGCTGATGAAATGCCGGTCGGTGACCAATGTGGTAGGCAATTGCGTGGCGTGCCTGGCGATTGCCTGGTGGCACGGGAAGGTGGATCGCGGGCGGTTGCGCGAGGTGTTGGGCTAGGGGCAGCTGTAGGAACCGCGCGGTACCTGTGGGAGCGGGCTTGTCCCGCGATCACCGGCACAGCCGGTGCCATGCACCGCGGTGAATGACACCGGCCTTGCCGGTGTTCACAGCGGTGCGGCGCTCCGAATAGCCTGCTGGTTTTGCAGTCAGACCTGCTGGTTTCTGGCCACCTCAAGGTCGTTCAGCAAGGCCTTGGCCAGTGCGCTGAGATACCTCAATGCCGTCAGGGCGGCAGGGGCGATTTCCTCGTCACTGCCCTGGCTCAGATCACGCACGCAGCCCAGCAGCAACGACGCTTCGTCGAATGCCCGATCCACGGGAATACCGGGTCGTACGCGGAACATCCCGAAGGCAGTGGCGATGCCTGGGGTGGTGTTTTCATTCATGGAAAACCTCCATCACATCCGTTTGAGGGCGTGTTCGATCAAGGCACGCGCGGTTTCGGCGGCATGCGCGGCGTTGGCAAGCATGTTCAGACCGGGAGTACCGGCCATGGAGCGACAGTGCTCGTCGAGGGTCTCGCTGACACCGCGCAAAAGTTCGCTGGCGTGAGCCAGGGCGTCCGGGGGAATCAGGTCGGCGTGGATGGAGAAGTAGGGAGTATTGATGAGCTTGAGGCGGGGTGGGTCGGGGACGATCTTTTTCATCACGATGATCTCGATGGCGTTTCAGGAAGCCAACCCCGCCATCCCTCTCACAGGATGGGTGGCAGCTGTTACGTGGGGTGAGAGACCGGTCCATAGAGATCAATCAGCCGGCCAGGCGCAAGCCTGCCCACGCACAGCTGCCATGACAGCCGTTGATCTGCAAATGGATAGCGGGCTCTCACACCCGGTCGCCATATGGGCGACCCGGGGAAGTTAGTCCCGATGCTTATCTCCAACAACAGAGAAACGGCTGAGTGGTGCGTAGGATAATTCCCAAGCAACCTTGAACTGAAGGGATGCCGACAAGATTCGGAATTTTCTGAGGTATGGGGACACCGCTGTTTCCCAGGCATCCACCACATCTGTAGGAGCAACAGTCTTGCTCAAAATCTAA
>NZ_JABWRO010000215.1:0-3449 GCF_014268985.1 Pseudomonas sp. RW10S2
TTTTTTGTTCGTCTTCAGCGGCCCTACTTGAACCGCCGCTCCACGCCTTTCTCCACGAGGATCTTCGCCGAAATCTCCTCCACCGAAAAATGCGTGGAGTTGATGTTGGGAATGTTCTCCCGGCGGAACAGGTTCTCCACCTCGCGCACCTCGAACTCGCACTGGGCAAAGCTCGAATAGCGGCTGTTGGGTTTGCGTTCGTGGCGAATGGCGGTCAGGCGGTCGGGGTCGATGGTCAGGCCGAACAGCTTGTTATGGTGCTTTTTCAGCACGGCCGGCAACTGCAGGCGCTCCATGTCGTCTTCGGTCAGCGGGTAGTTGGCGGCGCGGATACCGAACTGCATGGCCATGTACAGGCAGGTCGGCGTCTTGCCGCAGCGCGATACGCCCACCAGGATCAGGTCGGCCTTGTCGTAGTAATGGGTGCGCGCACCATCGTCGTTGTCCAGGGCGAAGTTGACCGCCTCGATGCGCTCCATGTAGTTGGAGTTGCCGCCGATCGAGTGCGATTTGCCCACGGAATACGACGAATGGGCAGTCAATTCCTGCTCGAGTGGGGATAAAAACGTCGAAAAGATGTCGATCATGAAGCCATTGGACGTGGCCATGACCTCGCGGATGTCCTGGTTGACGATGGTATCGAAGATAATGGGGCGCACACCGTCGCGCTCGGCCGCGGCATTGATCTGCTGGACCATGGCGCGCGCCTTGTCGAGCGTATCGATGTAGGGGCGGGTGAATTTGGCGAAGGGAATGCTTTCGAACTGCGCCAGCAGGCTTTGGCCCAGTGTTTCGGCCGTGATGCCGGTACCGTCGGAGATGAAGAACGCGGATCGTTTCATTTGCACCTGAGGCCTTAAGCTGCCGAATGTTTCTGGATATGATAGGTTCGGTTTGCCGAACGCGGTCGTTCGGCATTCTCACTTATTTTCCAGGTCCAGGCCACAAGCGTCCCGGCCCAGCCGCAGAGTCGACAGGCGGGCGCCCTTGAGCTTTTCCAATACAGTTAGTGGAGAGATCACCTTGGTAGAGTACGTAGTTTCCCTCGATAAGCTCGGCGTCCATGATGTGGAGCATGTGGGGGGCAAGAACGCATCCCTGGGCGAGATGATCAGTAATCTTGCCGGTGCCGGCGTATCGGTGCCGGGCGGCTTTGCCACTACGGCTCAGGCGTATCGCGACTTTCTCGAACAAAGTGGTTTGAACGACCGCATCCACGCCGCGCTCGATGCGCTGGACGTCGATGACGTCAACGCCCTGGCCAAGACCGGCGCACAGATTCGCCAGTGGGTGATGGAGGCCGATTTCCCGGCGCGCCTGGACGCCGAAATCCGCACCGCCTTCGCCGAAATGGCTGCCGGCAACGACAACATGGCCGTGGCCGTGCGTTCTTCGGCGACCGCCGAAGACTTGCCGGATGCCTCGTTCGCCGGCCAGCAGGAAACTTTCCTCAATATCCGTGGCGTCGACAACGTGATCCGCGCGGCCAAGGAAGTGTTCGCCTCGCTGTTCAACGACCGCGCCATTTCCTACCGCGTGCACCAGGGCTTCGACCACAAGCTGGTCGCCCTGTCGGCCGGCGTGCAGCGCATGGTGCGTTCGGAAACCGGCACCGCTGGCGTCATGTTCACCCTCGACACCGAGTCGGGCTTCCGCGACGTGGTGTTCATCACCGGCGCCTACGGCCTGGGCGAAACCGTGGTGCAGGGTGCGGTCAACCCTGACGAATTCTACGTGCACAAGAACACCCTGCAGGCAGGCCGCCCGGCCATCCTGCGCCGCAACCTGGGCAGCAAGGCGATCAAGATGGTCTACGGCGACGAAGCCAAGGCCGGTCGTTCGGTCAAGACCGTCGAGGTCGACCGTGCCGAGCGTGCGCGCTTCTGCCTCAGCGACGCCGAGGTCAACGAACTGGCCAAGCAGGCGATGATCATCGAGCAGCACTATCAGCGCCCGATGGACATCGAATGGGCCAAGGACGGTGACGACGGCAAGCTGTACATCGTGCAGGCTCGCCCCGAGACCGTGAAGAGCCGCGCCAGCGCCAATGTCATGGAACGCTACCTGCTCAAAGAGAAGGGCACGGTACTGGTCGAAGGTCGCGCCATTGGCCAGCGTATCGGCGCTGGCAAGGTCCGCGTGATCCACGATGTGTCCGAAATGGACAAGGTGCAGCCAGGCGACGTACTGGTTTCCGACATGACCGACCCGGACTGGGAACCGGTCATGAAGCGCGCCAGCGCCATCGTCACCAACCGCGGTGGCCGTACCTGCCACGCCGCGATCATCGCCCGTGAGCTGGGTATCCCGGCCGTGGTCGGTTGCGGCAACGCGACGCAAGTGCTCAAGGATGGCCAGGGCGTGACTGTTTCCTGTGCCGAAGGCGACACCGGCTTCATCTTCGAGGGCGAGCTGGGCTTCGACGTCAAGCAGAACTCGGTGGATGCCATGCCGGAGCTGCCGTTCAAGATCATGATGAACGTCGGCAACCCCGACCGCGCCTTCGACTTCGCCCAACTGCCCAACGCGGGTGTGGGCCTGGCGCGCCTTGAGTTCATCATCAACCGCATGATCGGCGTGCACCCCAAGGCACTGCTCAACTACGCGGGTCTGCCGCCTGAGCTGAAAGAGAGCGTCGACAAGCGCATCGCTGGCTACAGCGACCCAGTGGGCTTCTATGTCGAGAAGCTGGTCGAGGGCATCAGCACCCTGGCCGCAGCCTTCTACCCGAAAAAGGTGATCGTGCGCCTGTCGGACTTCAAGTCCAACGAGTACGCCAACCTGATCGGTGGCAAGCTCTACGAGCCGGAAGAAGAAAACCCGATGCTGGGCTTCCGCGGTGCCTCGCGCTACATCAGCGAGTCGTTCCGTGACTGCTTCGAGCTCGAGTGCCGCGCCCTCAAGCGCGTGCGCAACGAGATGGGCCTGACCAACGTCGAGATCATGGTGCCGTTCGTGCGCACCCTGGGCGAAGCCAGCCAGGTCGTCGACCTGCTCGCCGAGAACGGCCTGGCCCGTGGCGACAATGGCCTTCGCGTGATCATGATGTGCGAACTGCCGTCCAACGCCATCCTCGCCGAAGAGTTCCTGGAGTACTTCGATGGCTTCTCGATCGGCTCCAACGACCTGACCCAGCTCACCCTGGGCCTGGACCGCGACTCGGGGATCATCGCCCACCTGTTCGACGAGCGAAATCCTGCGGTCAAGAAGCTGCTGGCCAATGCCATCGCCGCGTGCAACAAGGCCGGCAAGTACATCGGCATCTGCGGCCAGGGCCCTTCGGACCACCCTGACCTCGCCAAGTGGTTGATGGAGCAGGGCATCGAGAGCGTGTCGCTGAACCCGGACTCGGTACTCGAAACCTGGTTCTTCCTGGCCGAAGGTCAGGGCGCAGCCTGATGCATCACGCGCGGGGCGCGTCCTGACGCGCTCCGTGCGTCTGCCTCTTC
>NZ_JABWRO010000216.1:0-3386 GCF_014268985.1 Pseudomonas sp. RW10S2
GCTGTCCACAGACAGCGCCGAATGCATTTCTGACATAGGCTGTGTTCTCAGGGATGGATAAATTCGCCGCTGCATGACGGCGTGACACAGCCAAACAGTCTTTCAGGATGTTGATTTGAACGCGTTTAACAACGAAGGGGTGGCTGCATGAGCGCTTCCCTCGAACGCCTGGAGCGCAAGCTCGGCTATACCTTCAAAGACCGGGATCAGATGCTCCTGGCACTTACGCACCGCAGCTACGCCGGGCGCAACAACGAGCGCCTGGAGTTTCTCGGCGATGCGATTCTCAATTTCGTGGCTGGCGAGGCGCTGTTCGAGCGTTTCCCGCAGGCTCGCGAAGGCCAGTTGTCGCGCCTGCGCGCTCGCCTGGTCAAAGGAGAAACCCTGGCCCGCCTGGCCCGTGGCTTCGACCTGGGCGACTACTTGCGCCTTGGCTCGGGTGAACTCAAGAGCGGTGGTTTTCGCCGCGAGTCCATTCTTGCCGACGCCCTCGAAGCGCTGATCGGCGCGATCTACCTGGACGCCGACATGCAGACTGCCCGCGAGCGCATCCTGGCCTGGTTGGCCGGTGAGTTCGATGGGCTGACCCTGGTCGACACCAACAAGGACCCCAAGACGCGCCTGCAGGAATACCTGCAGTCGCGTGCCTGCGAGCTGCCGCGTTATGAAGTGGTGGATATCCAGGGCGAACCTCATTGCCGCACCTTCTTCGTCGAATGCGAAGTGGTGCTGCTGAACAACAAGAGCCGCGGTCAGGGCGTGAGCCGGCGTATCGCCGAGCAGGTCGCCGCTGCCGCCGCACTGATCGCCTTGGGCGTGGAGAATGGCAATGACTGAGAACAATCCGACCCGCTGCGGTTACGTGGCCATCGTCGGCCGCCCCAACGTGGGCAAGTCCACGCTGCTCAACCACATCCTCGGGCAGAAGCTGGCGATCACCTCGCGCAAGCCGCAGACCACCCGTCACAACATGCTCGGCATCAAGACCGAAGGTGACGTGCAGGCGATCTACGTCGACACCCCCGGCATGCACAAGGCCAACGACAAGGCCTTGAACCGCTACATGAACCGCAACGCCTCGGCAGCCCTCAAGGATGTCGACGTGGTGATCTTCGTGGTCGACCGCACCCGTTGGACCGATGAGGACCAACTGGTGCTCGAACGTGTGCAGTACGTAACTGGCCCGCTCATCATCGCGGTCAACAAGACCGACCGCATGGAAGAGAAAGCCGAGCTGATCCCGCATCTGCAGTGGCTGCAGGAGCAACTTCCGAACGCCGAAGTGATGCCGATCTCGGCCCAGCAGGGGCACAACCTGGACGCGCTGGAAGCTCAGATCGCCAAGCACCTGCCGGAAAACGAGCACTTCTTCCCGGAAGACCAGATCACCGACCGCAGCAGCCGTTTCCTGGCGGCCGAACTGGTACGCGAGAAGATCATGCGCCAGCTCGGTGCCGAGCTGCCGTACCAGATCACGGTCGAGATCGAGGAATTCAAGCAGCAGGGGCATGTGCTGCACATCCACGCCTTGATCCTGGTCGAGCGTGATGGCCAGAAGAAGATCATCATCGGCGACAAGGGCGAGCGTATCAAACGCATTGGTTCCGAGGCCCGCAAGGACATGGAGGTGTTGTTCGACTCCAAGGTCATGCTCAACCTCTGGGTCAAGGTCAAGGGCGGCTGGTCCGATGACGAACGCGCCCTGCGTTCGCTGGGTTACGGCGACCTCTAAGCCTCGCCGCGCACCTTGTAGGAGCGGGCTTGCCCGCGAACACGGGCAACGCCCGTGCCATGCATCCACGGTGCCTGGGCTGGCCTCTTCGCGGGCAAGCCCGCTCCTACAGGTGTGCGCTTTGCCTGAGACCGAGTGACCGCTCATGGACCAACCCACCCCGCAACCCGCCTACGTCCTGCACAGCCGCGCCTACAAGGAAACCAGCGCGTTGGTGGACTTCTTCACCGCCCAAGGCCGTGTGCGGGCGGTGCTGCGGCGCGCGCGCGGCAAGGGCGGCAGCCCGGTGCGCCCCTTCGTGCCGCTGGAAGTCGAGTTGCGCGGGCGAGGCGAGTTGAAGAACGTCGGTCGGTTGGATACGGTCGGCCTTGCCGGCTGGCTGCATGGCGATGCGTTGTTCAGCGGGCTGTATCTCAACGAGTTGCTGATGCGCCTGCTTCCTGCCGAGGCGCCGTTCCCTGCACTGTTCGAGCACTACACCCTCACCCTTGAGGCGCTGGCTGCCGGTCGCCCGTTGGAGCCGCTGCTGCGCGCCTTCGAATGGCGTCTGCTGGACGAGTTGGGTTATGCCTTCTCGCTGACTCACGACGTGAACGATGACGCGGTCGTCGCCGAAGGGCGCTACCGACTCCAGGTGGACGCCGGGCTGGAGCGGGTCGAACTGCTTCAGCCTGGTCTGTTCATTGGCACAGAGCTGTTGGCCCTGGCCGATGCTGACTGGGACGCACCTGGCGCGCTGCTTGCGGCCAAGCGCCTGATGCGCCAGGCGCTTGCCGTTCACCTGGGGCCCAAGCCGCTGGTCAGCCGGGAACTGTTTCGCAAGCGCTGAGCACGTCGTATGCTGTGTGGCTCAATCTTCAGGAGAGCCTTTCGTGACTCACAGCAACCGCATGCTTCTCGGCGTCAACATCGATCACGTGGCCACTCTGCGCCAGGCCCGGGGCACCCGCTATCCGGACCCGGTCAAGGCCGCGCTGGACGCCGAGGAAGCGGGTGCCGACGGCATCACCGTGCATTTGCGCGAAGACCGTCGGCACATCCAGGAGCGTGACGTGCTGCTGCTCAAGGACGTGTTGCAGACGCGCATGAACTTCGAGATGGGCGTGACCGAGGAAATGATGCTCTTTGCCGAGAGGATCCGCCCTGCGCACATCTGCCTGGTGCCCGAGACCCGTCAGGAGCTGACCACCGAAGGTGGCCTGGACGTGGCCGGCCAGGAGGCGCGGATCAAGGCTGCGGTGGAACGCCTGGCGCGTACCGGGGCCGAGGTGTCGCTGTTCATCGATGCCGACGAGCGGCAGATCGAAGCGTCGCGTCGCGTGGGCGCACCGGCCATCGAGTTGCATACCGGTCGCTATGCTGATGCACAGACCCCGACCGAGGTGGCCGAAGAGCTGAAGCGTATCGTCGACGGTGTGGCCTTCGGCGTGGGGCAGGGGCTGATCGTCAATGCCGGGCATGGCCTGCACTACCATAACGTCGAGGCCGTGGCAGCGATCAAGGGTATCAATGAGCTGAACATTGGCCATGCGCTGGTGGCCCATGCATTGTTCGTCGGCTTCAAGGCGGCGGTGGCAGAGATGAAGGCCCTGATCGTGGCGGCCAGTTCCCGCTGATCAGTGCCGGCCCAATCGCGGGGCAAGCCCGCTCCCAC
>NZ_JABWRO010000217.1:0-3375 GCF_014268985.1 Pseudomonas sp. RW10S2
GCGGTTCGCCGCTGCGACTTGTCCCGCGATGAGGCCCTGAAGATCACCCCCCTTCGGGAGCCTCACCATGTCATCCGCCCGCTTCACCCTGTTCACCGCCTCGGCGGTGTGCGCGCTGATCATCCTCGACACCAATATCGTCGCAGTCAGCCTGCCCAGCATCGCCCGCGACCTGTCCGGTTCGTTCGCCGACATCGAATGGGTGGTCAGTGCCTACCTGCTGGCCTTCGCCGCCGCCCTGCTACCGGCCGGCAGCCTGGCCGACCGCTTTGGCCGGCGGCGCATGCTGCAACTGGGCCTGGGGGTGTTCGGCCTGGCCTCGCTGGCCTGCGGCGCCGCGCCGACACTGATGTTTCTCGACCTCGCCCGGGCCGCCAAGGGCCTTGGTGCGGCGCTGCTGCTCACCGCCGCGCTGGCGGCCATCGGTCACCGTTTCCATGAGCCCGAAGAGCGCCTGCGCGCCTGGGCGTTCTGGGGCGCGTGCATGGGCGCGACCATCACCTTCGCACCGCTGCTTGGCGGCCTGATCGCCAGCACCCTGGGCTGGCGCTGGATCTTCTACATCAACCTGCCGCTGGTGGTGGTGCTGGCGGTGATGGTCCGGCGCAGCGTCGAGGAATCGCGCGACAGCGCCGCTGCCCGCCTGGATCCGTTCGGCAGCCTGACCTTCGCAGGTGCGCTGGGCTACCTGATCTGGGCGCTGATCGATGCCAACCGCGTCGGCTGGGACAGCGCGCCCACCCTCGGTCGCCTGGTGATCGCGGCGTTCCTGTTCTTCCTCTTCGTGCTGGTCGAACGCAACCAGTCGCGGCCGATGATCGACCTGCAACTGATGCGCAGCGGGCGCTTCATCGGCGCTCTGCTCGGCATGTTCGCCTATGCCGCCTGCGCCCAGGTGATGATGACCTTGCTGCCGCTGTACCTGCAGAACGGCCTGCAGCTCCCGGCGCTGGCTGCAGGCGCAGGCATGCTGCCGTTCGCCCTGGCGATGCTGCTGACACCCCGCCTGGGCATGCGCCTGTCGGCGCGGCTCGGCTCGGCGCGAATCTTCGCCCTCGGCCTGTTGCTGGTGGGGGTGGGCAACCTGCTGTGCGCCGTGGCCGCCGCCCAGGGCGGTTATGCCGCCTTCGCCCTGGCCAGCCTGGTGCTTGGTGCCGGGGCTGGGCTGCTCAATGGCGATACGCAGAAGAACATCATGGCCTGCGTACCGCGCGAGCGCACCGGCATGGCCTCGGGGTTGAGCACCACCACACGCTTCGGCGCGATCGTGCTGGCCATCGGTGTGCTGGGCGGGATCCTGGCCAGCCGCAGTGGGCAGTTGCTGCGTGAGGCGGTGGCGGGGGTGGCGCCGGGGCAACTGGACAAGGTCGGCGACATGGCGACCCGGGTCGCGGCGGGCGATCTGTCGGCGGCGCTGGCGGTGGTCGATCCGGGCCTGCGCGGCACCCTGGCGCCGCTGGCGCGCCAGGCCTTCGTCGGCGGTTTCGAAGCGGTGCTGACCAGTGCGGGCGTGGCGGCGCTGGTGTTCGCCGTGGTGGTCGGGCTTCTGCTGAACCGACCACTCCCCGTGCCAGTCACGCAGCCGGCCTGATGATTTAATTTCATGGTCGCTATCAATCAACGCGATTAGAAGGCTTCACATTCTCTGGGTATAAAGCATGCAAAAAATGATGGCAAAAAGCTTTTATGCACTCGGGGGAGGACACCATGTTCAGAGGAATCAGCATCACCATGAGGTTGGCGCTGGGGTTTGCATTGGTCGTTGGGTTGATGCTGGTCATCACCGCCATCGGCGTGCACCGGGTGGGCGGGATCGACGCGCTGCTCACCGAGGTCAGCGGCAACACCACGGTCAAGCAGCGCTATGCGATCAACCTGCGCGGCAGCGTGCATGACCGCGCCATCGCCATCCGCGATGCCGTGCTGACCCACGATGACGGCCAGCTTTCGGGCTTCCTCCAGGACATCAAGCGCCTGGACGACTTCTACCAGAGTTCCGCAGTGCCGCTGGCCAAGATGCTCGGCGAGCCCCAGGCCGGCGCCGACGAGCAACGCCTGCAGCAGCAGATCCAGGGCATCGAGCGTACCGCCCAGGCCGCCACCGCACAGCTGCTGGAACTGCGCCACAAGGGTGACTTCGAGCAGGCCCAGGCGCTGTTGCTGGCCCAGGTCGCGCCGGCATACAAGGAATGGCTGCGCAGCATCAACGCCTTCATCGACCTGCAGGAAAAGGACGTGGTGCGCGACATCGGCATCGTGCGTGACAGCGCTTCGGGCTTTGCCGGGTTGATGCTCTGGGCGGCGGCCCTGGCTGCGCTGCTCAGCGTCGGCGCCTCGCTGCTGATCATCCGCAGCATCCGCTCGACCCTGGGCGCCGAGCCCGAGGAAGTGGCGCAATTGCTGCGCGGCCTGGCCCGTGGCGAGATCGACCAGAGTGTGCGCAGCCAGCACCCGGACAGCGTGATGGGCGCACTGGGCACCACCAACCGTCACCTCACCGAGATCATCGCCCAGGTCAACCAGGTAGCGACCGACCTGGTCGCCTCGTCCAGCCGCATGAGCCAGGGCGCTGTCGCCAACCAGGGGCGCATGCAGCAGCAGAGCGACGATACCCAGCACATGGCCAGCGCCGTGTCGCAGCTGGTGGCCGCCATCAACGAGATCGCCGGTTACGCCGCTGCAGCCGCACGGGCCTCCGAGGCGGCCGACCAGGAGGTGGACGCTGGCAAGACCGTGGTCGAAGGCACCGCCAGCTCCATGCACGAACTGGCCCAGGTACTGGAGTCGGCCACCGAGGCGGTGTTGCAGGTCGCCTCTGACAGCCAGGCCATCGAGAGCATCATCGAGGTGATCAACTCCATCGCCGAGCGCACCAACCTGCTGGCGCTCAATGCCGCGATCGAGGCCGCACGTGCCGGCGAGTTCGGCCGGGGCTTCGCGGTGGTCGCCGACGAGGTGCGCTCGCTGGCCAACCGCACCCAGGAGTCGACGCGCGAGATTCGCGGCATGATCGGCAAGCTGCAGGAGGGAGCCGGCAAGACTGCACAGATCGTCGGCGACAGCCGCGAACTGGCGCAGGACACGGTGGAACGTACCCAGGTCGCGCAGCGTGCGTTGAACGAGATCCGTCGCGAGGTGGCAGCGATCAGCCAGATGAACAATCAGATCGCCGCGGCGTCGTCGCAGCAGGATGTGGCGGCGAGCATGCTCAGCCAGGACATCAATCGCATCCACGCCTCCTCGCGTGATGCCCATGCAGGTTCGACGCGCCTGGCCGGAGACAGCCAGGAACTGCTGGAACTGGCGGATGCGCTGGGCAGCCGGATGGGCTTCTTCAAGACTGCCGGGTAGTTCCGCCAGGCCTGGCCTCTTCGC
>NZ_JABWRO010000218.1:0-3344 GCF_014268985.1 Pseudomonas sp. RW10S2
GAATGTTGATTTCTGGCTTTTGTCAGATCGTTCTTTAAAAATTCGGATATGTGATAGAAATAGACTGAATGCCAGTTTCACTGCTGGTAGTTCAGGCTAAGGTAAAATTTGTGAGTTCTCACGAATTTTCGGCGAATGTCGTCTTCACAGTATAACCAGATTGCTTGGGGTTATATGGTCAAGTGAAGAAGCGCATACGGTGGATGCCTTGGCAGTCAGAGGCGATGAAAGACGTGGTAGCCTGCGATAAGCTTTGGGGAGTCGGCAAACAGACTGTGATCCAGAGATCTCTGAATGGGGGAACCCACTCAGCACAAGCTGAGTATCTTGTACTGAATACATAGGTGCAAGAGGCGAACCAGGGGAACTGAAACATCTAAGTACCCTGAGGAAAAGAAATCAACCGAGATTCCCTTAGTAGTGGCGAGCGAACGGGGACCAGCCCTTAAGTTGATTTGAGATTAGTGGAACGCTCTGGAAAGTGCGGCCATAGTGGGTGATAGCCCCGTACACGAAAGTCTCTTTTCAATGAAATCGAGTAGGACGGAGCACGAGAAACTTTGTCTGAACATGGGGGGACCATCCTCCAAGGCTAAATACTACTGACTGACCGATAGTGAACCAGTACCGTGAGGGAAAGGCGAAAAGAACCCCGGAGAGGGGAGTGAAATAGAACCTGAAACCGTATGCGTACAAGCAGTGGGAGCCTACTTTGTTAGGTGACTGCGTACCTTTTGTATAATGGGTCAGCGACTTATATTCAGTGGCGAGCTTAACCGAATAGGGGAGGCGTAGCGAAAGCGAGTCTTAATAGGGCGCTTTAGTCGCTGGGTATAGACCCGAAACCGGGCGATCTATCCATGGGCAGGTTGAAGGTTAGGTAACACTGACTGGAGGACCGAACCGACTACCGTTGAAAAGTTAGCGGATGACCTGTGGATCGGAGTGAAAGGCTAATCAAGCTCGGAGATAGCTGGTTCTCCTCGAAAGCTATTTAGGTAGCGCCTCATGTATCACTGCTGGGGGTAGAGCACTGTTTCGGCTAGGGGGTCATCCCGACTTACCAAACCGATGCAAACTCCGAATACCAGCAAGTGCCGAGCATGGGAGACACACGGCGGGTGCTAACGTCCGTCGTGAAAAGGGAAACAACCCAGACCGTCAGCTAAGGTCCCAAAGTCATGGTTAAGTGGGAAACGATGTGGGAAGGCTTAGACAGCTAGGAGGTTGGCTTAGAAGCAGCCACCCTTTAAAGAAAGCGTAATAGCTCACTAGTCGAGTCGGCCTGCGCGGAAGATGTAACGGGGCTCAAACCATGCACCGAAGCTACGGGTATCACCTCTGGTGATGCGGTAGAGGAGCGTTCTGTAAGCCTGTGAAGGTGAGTTGAGAAGCTTGCTGGAGGTATCAGAAGTGCGAATGCTGACATGAGTAACGACAATGCGAGTGAAAAACTCGCACGCCGAAAGACCAAGGTTTCCTGCGCAACGTTAATCGACGCAGGGTTAGTCGGTCCCTAAGGCGAGGCTGAAAAGCGTAGTCGATGGAAAACAGGTTAATATTCCTGTACTTCCAGTTATTGCGATGGAGGGACGGAGAAGGTTAGGCCAGCCTGGCGTTGGTTGTCCAGGTTTAAGGTGGTAGGCTGAAATCTTAGGCAAATCCGGGATTTCAAGGCCGAGAGCTGATGACGAGCGCTCTTTAGAGTGCGAAGTGGTTGATACCATGCTTCCAAGAAAAGCTCCTAAGCTTCAGATAACTGGGAACCGTACCCCAAACCGACACAGGTGGTTAGGTAGAGAATACCAAGGCGCTTGAGAGAACTCGGGTGAAGGAACTAGGCAAAATGGCACCGTAACTTCGGGAGAAGGTGCGCCGGCGAGGGTGAAGGACTTGCTCCGTAAGCTCATGCCGGTCGAAGATACCAGGCCGCTGCGACTGTTTATTAAAAACACAGCACTCTGCAAACACGAAAGTGGACGTATAGGGTGTGACGCCTGCCCGGTGCCGGAAGGTTAATTGATGGGGTTAGCGCAAGCGAAGCTCTTGATCGAAGCCCCGGTAAACGGCGGCCGTAACTATAACGGTCCTAAGGTAGCGAAATTCCTTGTCGGGTAAGTTCCGACCTGCACGAATGGCGTAACGATGGCGGCGCTGTCTCCACCCGAGACTCAGTGAAATTGAAATCGCTGTGAAGATGCAGTGTATCCGCGGCTAGACGGAAAGACCCCGTGAACCTTTACTATAGCTTTGCACTGGACTTTGAGCTTGCTTGTGTAGGATAGGTGGGAGGCTTTGAAGTGGGGACGCCAGTTCTCATGGAGCCATCCTTGAAATACCACCCTGGCAACCTTGAGGTTCTAACTCAGGTCCGTGATCCGGATCGAGGACAGTGTATGGTGGGTAGTTTGACTGGGGCGGTCTCCTCCCAAAGAGTAACGGAGGAGTACGAAGGTGCGCTCAGACCGGTCGGAAATCGGTCGTAGAGTATAAAGGCAAAAGCGCGCTTGACTGCGAGACACACACGTCGAGCAGGTACGAAAGTAGGTCTTAGTGATCCGGTGGTTCTGTATGGAAGGGCCATCGCTCAACGGATAAAAGGTACTCCGGGGATAACAGGCTGATACCGCCCAAGAGTTCATATCGACGGCGGTGTTTGGCACCTCGATGTCGGCTCATCACATCCTGGGGCTGAAGCCGGTCCCAAGGGTATGGCTGTTCGCCATTTAAAGTGGTACGCGAGCTGGGTTTAGAACGTCGTGAGACAGTTCGGTCCCTATCTGCCGTGGACGTTTGAGATTTGAGAGGGGCTGCTCCTAGTACGAGAGGACCGGAGTGGACGAACCTCTGGTGTTCCGGTTGTCACGCCAGTGGCATTGCCGGGTAGCTATGTTCGGAAGAGATAACCGCTGAAAGCATCTAAGCGGGAAACTTGCCTCAAGATGAGATCTCACTGGGATCTTGAATCCCCTGAAGGGCCGTCGAAGACTACGACGTTGATAGGTTGGGTGTGTAAGCGCTGTGAGGCGTTGAGCTAACCAATACTAATTGCCCGTGAGGCTTGACCATATAACACCCAAGCAATTTGCTGTGCAGATTGCGGTGGTGAAGACGAAACGAACCGAAAGTTCGAAGCGACTCACAAAGATCACATATCCGAATTGGCTGGCGTGTCTGCAAAGACGCACTGGCAACCGAATTTCTTGACGACCATAGAGCATTGGAACCACCTGATCCCATCCCGAACTCAGCAGTGAAACGATGCATCGCCGATGGTAGTGTGGGGTTTCCCCATGTGAGAGTAGGTCATCGTCAAGATTCATTTCGCAAAACCCCTATCTGCG
>NZ_JABWRO010000219.1:0-3027 GCF_014268985.1 Pseudomonas sp. RW10S2
TTTTTTCATGGATGTTTCATCTGTCGTCCATCGCGTAGCTTCTATGCTTATGCTACCCGTCCGCCTCGAGGGGAGAGACGCTCGCGATGAAAACCCGTGCCCTGTTGACGTTGCTCCTGCTTGGCGGCCTGCTGGCCCGTGCCGAGGCTTCACCCTGGGTGGCCGGCCTGCATCGTCTCACGCTTGCCGATCCGGTGGACGCACAGCCCATGCAGGCCTTGGTGTTCTATCCCAGCAGCAGCCCGGCGCGGCCTACGCGCATCGAAGGCTACACCCTGCGGGTGGCCGAAGAGGCGCCGGTCGCCATGGGCCAGTTCCCGCTGCTGGTGGTCTCCCATGGCAATACCGGCACCCCGTTGGCGTTGCACGACCTGGCAACCTCACTGGCCCGCCAGGGCTTCGTGGTGGTGGCCGTCACCCACCCGGGCGACAACCTTCGTGACCACAGTCGGCTGGGCAAGCTTAGCAACCTCTATGGCCGGCCCTTGCAGGTCAGCGCCGCGATCACCGCTGCACGTGCAGATCACCTGCTCAGCCCTTACCTCAACCAGGGCAAGGTTGGCGTGATCGGCTACTCGGCAGGCGGGGAGACCGCGTTGATCCTGTCGGGCGCCCAGCCAGACCTTGAACGGCTGCGCGACTATTGCCTGGAACGGCCGATGGATGCCGATGCCTGCAAGACCCACGGCGTGCTGATCGCCGACCGCAGCGAGTTGACCCCGCAGTCCGACCCGCGTGTCGGCGCGGTGATGCTGATGGCACCGTTGAGCCTGATGTTTGGCCGCCATGCCCTGGCCGGTGTGCATGTGCCCGCACTGATCTACAGCGGCGACCAGGACCAGCTGCTGGCTGTCGACCGCAACGCCAGCGCCCTGGCGCGCAAGTTGCCGGTCACGCCCGACTACCGGCTGTTGTCCGGTGCTGGGCATTTCGTGTTCATGGCCCCCTGCGACGACGAACAGCGCCAGCGCATGGCGGTGCTGTGCAAGGATGCCGACGGCATCGACCGGCGCCAGGTGCACCGGGGCCTGCAGAGCGAGACGGCGGCGTTCTTCAGCCAGGCCCTGGGTGCCCCGGAGCCCGCCGAGCGCTCAGTCGCGGCCGGCGCGGCGGGCCAGCAGCAGGATCAGGCCCACCCCTGATAGCGCCAGCAGCGCCGCCACGCAGAAGATCGACGCATAACCCAGGTGCACGGCTACCGCGCCCATCACCGGGCCGGCCAGGCCCAATGCCAGGTCGAAGAACACCGCGTAGGCCCCAAGCCCCGCGCCCCGACTGGCGCTGGGGACCTGCCTGATCGCCTCCACGCCCAGCGCCGGGTACACCAGTGACAGGCCAAAGCCGGTGAGCCCCGCTCCAACCAACGCCCATCCCGGTGCCGGTGCCAGCCAGAGCAGGGTCAGCCCCAGCACTTCGGTGGCCATGCACGCGATCGCTACGTTGTAGCCGCCGAAGCGGTTGACCGCGTTGACGAACAGCAGCCGCGAGACGATGAAGCACAGGCCGAAGGCGCTCAGGCACCAGGCCGCGCCGACCCAGCCTTGCTCCAGGTAGTAGAGGGTGACGAAGGTGGTCAGGGTGCCGTAGCCGATCGACGCCAGTGTCAGCCCCATGCCGCAGGGCGCAACGCGGCCGAAGGCCGACCAGAAAGGCAGGCGTTCACCGCGCACCACCACCACGTCCGGGCGGCCGCGCAGCACCCACAGGGCCAGCAGCGCCATCACCAGCAAGGCCGGGCCGAGGGCAGTGAAGCTCAGTTGGCCGACCATCACCACCCCGGCGGGCGCACCGATGGCGATGGCGCCATAGGACGCAATACCGTTCCATGAGATCACCCGGGCGGTATGCTCGGCACCGACCTGGCCGATACCCCAGCTCAACGTGGCGACGCCGATCAGGCCTTGGGCGACCCCCAGCAGCACACGCCCGGCCAGCAGTAATCCCAGGCTCAACGAGGGCAGGGCGAGGGACCAGGCCGACAGCAGGGTCAGCACGCCGCAACCGGCAATGCCATACAGCCCATAGCGAATCGCCTGCTTGCCACCCAGGCTGTCGGCCACGCGACCGGCGAAGGGCCTGCTGAGCAAGGTGGCGAGGTACTGCAAGCCGATGGTCAGGCCGGCGATCACCGCACCCATGCCCAACTGGTCGTGTACATGGCCGGGCAGCACCGCGATGGGCAGGCCGATGCACAGGAAGGCGATGAAGGTGTAGAACACGATCGAAAGGATCTGCAGGGTCAGGGCGGTGGAGCTGACGGGCGTAGGGGCTGGGGCGGTCATGGCTGTGTTCGCGGGCGGCGGTGCAGCAATCATGGCTGGCTCGAGGGGTAAAAGAAAGCAGCCTAACGATTTTTCCACACGATTCCTGTGCTTGAACCGGTGCCTGAACCGGCGTACCGTCTCCTTCCGTTTCCGCCAAGGAGTGCCCCATGCAAGGCAAGGCCCGCAAGGTCGTCCAGGCCATTCTCTACGAAGTCATCGCCGTGGCGTGCGTGGCGCCTGCGCTGTCGCTGATGTTCGACGCCGGCATGGCCCATTCGACGATACTTTCGATCCTGATGTCGGGTATCGCCATGAGCTGGAACATGGGCTACAACTGGGCGTTCGAGCGCTGGGAAGCACGCCAGGCGCAGCGTACCCGCACCTGGTTCCGACGCCTGCTGCACGCCCTGGGTTTCGAGGGCGGCCTGGTGTTGATCCTGCTGCCGCTGGTGGCGTTCTGGCTGGATATCAGCCTGTGGAGCGCGTTGCTCACCAACCTGGCACTGTTCGTGTTCTTCTTCGTCTATGCCTTCGTCTTCCAGTGGGGCTTTGACAAGGTCTTCGACGTGCCGCTGTCGGCACAGCAACAGGCGCGTTGCTGAATGTTGACTTCCTACGGTTTGGCGGGATAAGTTCCTACACCATGAATACCTACTCGCCTGTGCGCACCTTCGGCCTGATTATTATTACCGCCATTATCGGATTGGCGGGCTAGCGCGTACTGGCACCGAAACCCCCCCCCGGGGGGGGGGGTTTTTTTTTT
>NZ_JABWRO010000022.1:0-53709 GCF_014268985.1 Pseudomonas sp. RW10S2
GGCGAAAGCACAAAAAAGATTTTCAATGAGTCCCAACGTGGTGAGCGTACGAGCTCTGTCAACTCTATACGTCTTTGCTCGGTCAGCGCGGTACCATAACGCCTCAAACGATCCAGGGTATACAGGGCTCGACGCAATTCTATATCTTGGAGGCCATTAACGACCTTTAGAACCAGAGGCATAGGATCAGGGTGGTACCAAAGATTCAAAGCAGTCTCAACCAATACTTCAGGATTGGCGTGATGAAGCTCCCCCTGGACTAACCTCTTCAGCGGATGCATCAGCCTTACTCCTCGTCAGCAGCCACAACGAGGTTTTCTAAAAACAATTGGAATGCCTGCTCTGTCACTTTGTTAGCAGCCGCCAGTTTGTATGCATCTACAACAGCATCCAGCGCTGGCTGCAACATACCAGTGAATTTTTCTAACAGCATCTCACCATTGAGGGTATCAAGCTCTGGTGCGACTTCTGTTAGTAAATCATGCGTGAGGTTTTGAGGAAAAAGCTGACGTGGTAGGATATTGGAAGCCATTAGGATCTCCTGTCGATCTTTTTGGTCAGACGCTGGATAGGGCTGCAACCCCATCCAGCGTCGTCACTTTATCTCCACCCGCTAATTTTAGTCCAGCCCTCCGGTCTGTCTGTTTGTTTTTTCTTTAAGACATACAAACAGAGGAAACTATATTTTTTCATAACTCATTGAATTTAAAGGACTTTACCAATCTAAGGTGAAAGCTTATGGGGCCTAAGGTGAAAGGATATGAGGCGAAAGGTGAAGAGATATGGGGCGACAACTTTAATAGGTGAACATTTATGGGGAGCAAAGGTGAAAACATATGGGGTTAAAAGTGAAAGCTTATGGGGCGAAGGTGAAAACTTATGGGGAGGACCATTCTTAGATCTTTTTTTCATATAAGCGTATAGGGCCGCTAACCCCGAGTAATCAAAAGCGCTAAACAATAACAAATAACAACAAAAAATACGCAACAATACGCCAAAATAACAAATTAGCGGTACAAGACATAACGCCACGTTAGTTGACCACATATGAGCCGCCGAATTTAAATAGGCCACAACACTTACCCCCAAGTTGTGGAGCGTTCCGATGAAAAGTCGATTCGAAGAAGCCCTAGTCGAAAAATTTGGACTTTTGATGTCTCCTGCCCAACTCGCAGAGCTTTTAGGCAAGTCTCCAGAAGCTCTTCGCGTTCATCTCACCCGTTACAAAAACGATAATTTTTATCGAAGCCTCAATGGTACCTCTGTAAAAGTTGGTCGCCGTGTTTACTACAGAACCCCAGAAGTTGCGGAGATCCTCGCATGCCCGGCCTAATAAGCTGGCTTGGCTCACCGGGCTTTAGCCGTCTAACGCACAGAATTTTTTACCTTCTTTTACTCCTCACCAACCTAGCAGTTCCCTTCGGGCAACATCGTGCTTGGGGTGGACTCCCAGGCTGGTGGTTGTTCCCCTCAACAGCCGTCCTGGCCCTTTATGCCGTGCAACAGTATTTGTCCGGCGGGGGTCAGTTTTATGCGCTCGCCGGCATCCCGTATGCGTTGCTGTATGTGTTTGACGCTAGTGCCACGCATCTAGTTTTACCGCCGGCACAGCGGGGTACGGCCAGATGAAAAAATCGCTGCTGCTTTGCCTACTTCTGGCCGCTCTCTTCGGAGGCACAGCTCACGCTAACTCCTCAGGCGGACTGAACCAGTTCACCCCACCGCCAGGTGATACATCTGTGGACTTCCTGGAGGAAGTCTTCGGCTCGATCGTCGGCACCATTCACTCCGGTGGAAACGTGGAGGGTGGCGAAACCGAAGACGTGCTTGGAAGCATGATGTCGGTGTTCGGCGGAGCAGTGATGTTCCTGGGAATGCTCTTCATCGCCTACACCACGATCAAAGGCACCGTGGACTCCGCCCAGGATGGTGAGGTCCTAGGCCGGAAGATGAGCGACATCTGGATTCCCCTCCGCACCGCTGCGGGCGGCGCATTGCTGCTGCCGCTCGGGCATGGTTACTCACTGATCCAGATCATGGTGCTCTGGCTTGCGATACAGGGCGTGGGTGTGGGAGACGCAATCTGGAGCCAGGCGGTCGACCAAATCGGCAAGGACGGCATGCTTTCCCGACCGCTCATTCCAGACTCCCGGCCGCTGGCCGCCAACATCCTGAAGTTCGAAGTTTGCACCGCGGCGATGAACAAGCAGTTCGAGGCCTCTGGTCGGTCGACACGCATCCAAGCTGTCGCATCCACCCGCAAGGTCGTCAACACCGGTGAGATTGACGTTGACATTACCGATGCCATACCGGTCTATGGCGGCATCAATATGGTTCAGAAGTACAACAAAGCGAGCTATACCGTCACCGACTACAAGTGGAAGGCGAACGATAACTCCTACATGAACCCCGATGTCTGCGGTGCCCTGACCTGGAAGCAATCCTGGGAGGCCTCGGAAGGCAACAGCAACACCAAGGTCATCAAAGAACCAATTCTCGCCGCCCACGCCAAAGCCATTCAGCAGATGATCCAGGACATCCGGCCGACTGCGCAGCAAATCGTAGCTGGACAGAAACCGGCCCCTGGCGTGATAGACGCCGCAGCGAACACCTATGAGAACTCGCTTCGCGCCGCCGCCAAGACAGCCGTAATGCAGACCAGTGATCGGGCGGCAGCTGATTTCCTCAAAGCCGCCAAGGACGGTGGCTGGTTGTTCGCCGGCACCTGGTACAACCACATCGTCAAAATGAACGATGTGATGCAATCGACGTTGAACGGCCTACCGGCAGCCGACCCCATTGCCATCGTCGACAAGGAGACCAAGGAGACACTCCAGACCTATGCCGACGTGATGCTCACCGCCGACGAATATGCCAAGCACCGCGTCGACTCGGTGCGCAACACCTACTATGCCGAGACCAACGTGCGTGAGCCCCGCGATGGCGAAGGGGCATGGGAATACGTCAAAAAGATGATTTCCGCCCCGTTCATGGGTGCGATCAACCAGATGACGCAGAGCATCGCCGGCTCCAACCTCAACCACATGAGCCAGATGAAAAGCTTCGGCGATGTCATCGTGACTACCGGCGAGGTGATGCTCGCGGCCATGACCAGCGCCACCGGCGTCGCGAACTCCTGGGCAGCACAGGCCACAGTGAAGGTCGGTTTCGACGCAGGAGCGGTATTCCAGTTTCTCTCAACCCTGATCACCACGCTGTTGATTTTGCTGTTCGCTTTCGGCGTGACGCTCAGCACCTACGTCCCAATGATCCCTTTCATCACCTGGGTAACCTCGATCGTGAACTGGTTCGTTCTTGTCCTGGAGTCGGTTATTGCGGCCCCGCTGTTCGCTGTGGCCCACATCCACCCGGACGGAGACGATGCTGTTGGCCGAGCTGGCCAGGGGTACATGATGATCCTGTCACTGGTGATGCGCCCGGCACTGATGCTGTTCGGCCTCATCGGCGGGATGCTGCTAACCCAGCCAATCGTTGGCTACATCAATGCAGCCTTCATGTCAGTTGTCTCGGGGATCCAGGCCGACAGCATGACGGGCATCGTCAGCTTTATCGCTTACGTGGCCATCTATGTGGTGATGATGACGACGGTTGTCCATATCGTTTTCAGCCTGATTCACTGGGTTCCGGACAACATCCTGCGATGGATCGGTAACGGATCTACTGGTGGTATCGCCGACGCAGAGCGCACGGGTGACAGCGGCCAGGATGTGTTTGTCGCCGGCGTCAGGGAAACGAAGCACGGGGCCGCGGGTGGTCTGGGTGGCGGGGCAAAACACTCCAAGGGGCCAGATAACTCTACTCCTAGCCGAAGCATGCCAGACAACAGCACACTGCTGGGTGGGCCGCCTCCTGGAGGTTAATTACCTCTGGAGGCGTGAACTTTGCCCCTCATATTCGCGGTCTTCAAGATATCTATCAAAGGCCTTCTGACGAAGCGAATCTCTGTTTTCCTTTGCCAGCAGTGGAGAGTTAGGAGATGTCTTTCTTAACTCCTCCAGCAACAGAAGCAAAACATAGTTATTCGCCTCAAAGTGGCCTTGCATGATTTCGATACGCTCATTCAAAGCGTTTACCTGATGTTTCAGGTTCTCTGAGTGCAAGCGCCACTCATCAATCACAGTTTCGTATGACGCTTGGGTTGCGCGAGAGTGAGCGTAACCAGCAGACAAGCCAACTTGATATCCGGAGGATGACATTGAAAGTCTCCATACATAGGCGATGAGAGTATTCAAGCAAACTTGTTTAAGCTGTACAAGGATCAGACAAAGAAAAAGTCACATGTGACCTAAAAATTGATGAGTCATGCGTGACCTAAAAAGAATAGGTCGTAAGTGACCTAAAAAGAAATCACATTCACGCAGCTGCGTGAATGTGGGCACCGGTCGCCGGAACGGCGATTCGCGTAGCGAAAGGTGCCCTGTCAGGTAAACAGCTCAACGAAGTTAGGTCACAGAAAAAGGCGCAATGATGACCCAGGAAGAGATTTTTGAGCTCGTAAAAGAAGGTCGCCAACGACTAAAAGACCTGCCGCCCAGGAAGCTATCTAAGTCGACTGAAGAACACTATGTACGCGAGTACAACAGGTTAGTTGGCGACGAAGGGGCTGACCCCGAAAAGCTATGGTCAGCAATCTGCAGGACTAGAAGTAAGTCGACCTACCGAAGGCGAGTGGCTGCGGTAATGCATTGCTGTAGAACTCAGCTTCGAGAAGCGTTACGCAGTCAAGATGCAGCTCAACGTATAAAGGATGTGAGCTCCTTATCGGCTCATGCCTCTACGATTGACGGAATAATATTAATGCTGACTCTCATTGAAAAACATCGAGGCATGGTTCCTTTGGATTCAACTGAAAGACGGAAGTCAAAGAGATCTGACTTGAGAAAGCTACCGAGCAACTGGAGAGAGCAACTATATGGGCAGTTCAATAATAGCAAGTATAAATTGGCTTATTTGGTTGAGGCCGTATCTGGATGCCGACCTGGCGAGCTTGAGAAAGGAGTAAAAATTATTTGTACGCGAGACGGATTGCTGACGATCAGAATAGATAGCGGTATCAAAGTGACTGAGGAGAAAGGGCAACCTTGGCGAGAAATCAGTTATCGTGTGGACCAAGAAGAATCGCATTCGTTGATTAGGACACTATTTGAAGCCTGTGGGCACCATGGGGATGCTGCGGGTACAACCGAGACGATTGTTCGCATTGAGAAGAGCACCAACTGGCGTGCAGCATTGTCGTCGGCTGGTCATAAGCTCTGGCCATGGCTCGCATTCCGGATCTGTCCCTATCACCTCCGAAATGCCGCTGCCAGCGACTATAAGCGATCTGGCATCAGTAAAGAGGAGGTATCGGCAGCCTTAGGTCATTGCGTGGACAAGACCGCCAGCATCTATGGACAGTTTCAAATTGGGGCCAGCGGAGGGACGGCGCCTGAGTCGATCCGTTCAGCTAGGAAGGTTCAGAGTACCCGCAGCCCCCTTCCAGGACCAGCGGCCCATTCCCAAGCAAAGCGAAGGTCCTAGCCCACCGGCAGGCCTCGCAAGGGTCAAAGCCTCAAGTCGACAGCAGTCCTAGGCTCCCACTGCCACCACCGATCCTGAAAGCGTTTTGCTACCCTCCGTAAGGAGGCATACTATTCAAGAAATCGAGCAAATGCGATGGGCTCAGCTGGATTGGATCCACGCACCTGATCCATCGCCACTCTGGAATAAATCATGGCAACGGCCGAACAAATCAAAGCTCTCTTAAGGAGCCATATAGAACGCGATGAAAATCGCTTCTACTCAATTGCGCTACAAGTAGCAGCAAAAGAGGCCCGTATTGGCCATACAAAACTCGCAGGAGACATAAAAAACCTCGTAGAGAAGGCTCAACGGCAGAATGCGGAACCGCAAAAGGGAACGGTCCGATCAATATCGGCAAGCCCGATCAATAGGTCTCCGCAAGAACTGAACGGGCTTTTAGAACTTTCTCATCCTGCAGCACGGATGGCCGAGTTAATTTTATCAAGCGAGACGCAAAGCCGCATTGATAGAATTGTTATTGAACAAAGACAAAAAGATAAGCTCTCTCAATTTGGCTTATCCCCCAGAAGAAAAATTCTATTTACCGGGCCTCCGGGCACCGGAAAAACTCTTACAGCATCAATATTGGCGGCGGAGCTAAAGCTCCCCTTGTACACTATTGTACTTGACTCACTAATAACTCGATTTATGGGTGAAACAGCATCAAAGCTTAGACTAATATTTGATCAAATAAGACAAACTCGCGCGATTTATTTTTTCGACGAATTTGACGCAATCGGCACACAGCGCGGCTCCCCAAATGATGTTGGAGAAATACGCCGAGTTCTAAACTCATTCCTATTATTTGTTGAACAAGACACTTCTGAAAGCATAATAATTGCAGCAACAAACCATCCGGAGCTTCTGGACAAGGCGTTATACCGGCGCTTTGACGATATAATACCATTCGAAAAACCTGACAAAGAAAATATTAGAAAAATAATAAAAAATCGGCTAAGCCAATTTAAACTAACCAATATAAAGTGGGAAGCCGTTTTGAGCAAGGCTGACAACCTTAGCTCTGCCGAAATAGCTAGGGCATGTGAGGACGCTGCTAAAGAGGCTGTACTTCACAACGATTCCATTCTAACTACAAAACTATTGAGCGACGCCATTTCATATAGGCAAATTCACAATTAATACCGGGGAGTAAAGTTTTATATGCGCGAAGGACTGCCTCATATTGTTGTTTCTGGGTTCAATGCAAAGGGGCCATTTAAACCCAAAGGGCGCGGAAGAAATCCTCTAGTACCAGTCCAGGACAGGACTGCACATGGGGCCTTCATCCAAAATGCGTATAGAGAAGCTATCGACCAAGGAATTCTTCGCAAGGAAGCCGAAGTCCCTCTCACAGAGGACACAGGTATATATTTAAAAATCAAAGGCGTTCCAAATTGCCAGCTCCAGCTAGACAGCTTAGACACTAAAAAAAGCTATCGCTTGCAAAGCTGGCATATGGAAGGAGATAGCGAAGTTGCTGTTATATTTGTCCCCGACAACAAAAGAAATGACCTAGCAGGGAAAATTGAAGCATATCTAAACCCTGCGAAAGACGTGATCAACGAAAAAGACAACACGTCAAACCCAAAAAATCGTCGACTCATAGACAGTATTCAAGAAATTCGCCTTGCTGATTTAAGCTCTTTTTGGACCGACAAACCACACCTTTTCCCAGCAAACTCGACCGAAGTTATATGGTGGGAAGTCTGGCTAAACTGGAAAGATAATCAGGGCAGCCCCCTGGCTCTTGCGAGAGATATCGGCGAGAGGCTCGGCGCAGAGATCTCTAGTAGCTACTTAACTTTCTTTAAGTCAGCAGTCTTCCTGATTAAGTGCACTGCGGAACAGCTTGCCAGGGTTCCAGAGCTTATCGGCAACCTCTCAGAGCTTCGTCGGGCTCAAGCTTCACCTAACCTATCTATAACTCTTTCCCCCACCGACCAGCAAGATCTCGCTACGGATCTTCAGGGAAGAGTTACGCTCAACCGCAATTCTACTGCCTCTATTTGCGTTCTTGACACCGGAGTAAACTATAACAACCCACTACTTTCTGTAGTGTGCAGCGCGAGGAACTCCGAGTGCTGGAATGCGACATGGCCACATTTCGACAATTACGCACCGGCGTCCCCATACAACGATCATGGTTCAAAGCAAGCCGGCGTAATATTATATGGGCAGCATCTGCAGGAACTTCTTTTCTCTAACACTCCAGTAGAGTGCACTTACCACATAGAGTCCGCAAGAATATTCCCTCCAACAGGCAGAAATGATCCCCAGCTTTATGGCGCAGTCACTGTTGACACCGCAAACAAAATTGAGATCCAGAATCCCAATTGGAATAGAGCATACTCCCTCGCAGTTACTGCTGTACCATCAGGCCCTACTGGTCAACCCTCCTCTTGGTCTGCGGAAATTGATTATTACTGCTCCGGCTATTTAGATGACAAACAACGGCTGTTCATCATCTCTGCTGGAAACAACTCCGCGCTACGCCCTGATCTAGACTACTGGGACCAAGTCAATAACGCAGAAATTGAAGATCCAGCCCAAGCTTGGAACTCAATTACCGTCGGTGCGTCTACGTTCTTAACTGAAGTGGATGACCCAACCTTCGGTGGATGGTCTCCATTTGCGCACCCCGGAGACGTAGCGCCGTCATCGAGATCGTCAGTTAGTTGGGAGTGGCGGAGACAAGCCCCTTACAAACCAGAAGTCGTGGCGGAGGGAGGAAACCGGCTCCTGTCGCCCGACCAGACTGAAGTTAGTGACGCTGATTGTGTCTCCATACTTACAACTTCCGGCCGTACTGCTGGATTAGTATTAGAAACAACGAGAGATACGAGCTCGGCCTGCGCAGTAGTATCTAAAGAGGCAGGCCTTCTACTTGCGGAGTATCCTAATTACTGGCCCGAGACAATACGTGGCCTTCTTGTACATTCTGCCTCATGGACTGACAGAATGTATGAGCGATATGGTTTGCTGCTGAAGTCGCACACGAGGGGCAACGCTAAAGAGATAATGCTTCGCACTGTAGGCTACGGAATAATTGATACTCAAAAAGCTCGCCACAGCGCAGACAACCTACTAACACTCATATCACAAGAGACTATAAAGCCATTCATCAAAGAGCGCGGCAAAGAAAACAGCGCCACAGATGCAAAATTGAATGAAATGGTTCTTTATGAGCTTCCTTGGCCAGAAGAAGTGCTGCAGTCTCTGGGACACCAAAATGTAAAATTAAAGGTTACTCTATCTTACTATATAGAGCCGAACCCTGGCCGCAAGGGGTACCGCAGCAGATATACCTACCAGTCGCATGGCCTTCGCTTTGAAGTTATAAGACCGGATCAAAGCCTTCAAAACTTTAAGAACTTCATCAACGGTTTGGCCAGTCAAGATGACGAAGAGTATGATGGCCCAGAGGGAGATAATTCCGGTTGGTTCTTCGGCCCTGCGCTTAGGAAGCGAGGTTCAGTACACACTGACACGTGGACTGGGGATGCTGCGCAGCTGGCGAGTATGAATTACATCGCCGTATACCCTGTAGGGGGATGGTGGAAGCATAAAACCTCGGATAATTACTGGAAAAAAACCGCTAGGTTTAGCTTGATCGTCACGATCGAAACTCCTGAAGTAGAGGTTGACATATACACGCCTGTACAAAATATTGTCGAACTGCAAATTGAGGTGTAAAAAATAGAAAACCCGAGACCAAGGCAGCTCTGCTGCCGCAGCCGGTCGAGGGTTGGAGCACCGAACCTGAGCCGAACCACGATAACACCGCACTTAAGCCTGCACGTGTACCTCCTCTGGAGGTACACTAGAGGTACATCACGAATGTCCTCAACTGTAACCTACCGTTCGCTAACGTACTGATTGCCTTGTAATTTCACGTACTGTACCGTTTCCTCGTGTAACCCAATGAAACCTAGCGTAGCGGTGTCATTGGCGAACTCATAATCCTTTGGTCCACGGTTCGAGTCCGTGTGGGCCCACCATACTCAAAGCCGCGCACTGCGCGGCTTTGCGCGCTCTTGAGCGCGCTCTCGCCTTCCATAGCTGCTTGATGAACGTACACTTTTCGTCCACTACTCATTGCGATCAGCTTAGAACAGCCATCGGTAACCGAACCTACAACCGGAAACCGACGCAGATGCAGAGCTATGCCTGGAAGCTTGTAGCCCTTGAGCTACAAGACAGCTTGGACTGTGCCATTTTGTAGCCCAAGAGCTACAAATGACCTCTTTCAACGATGTTTCTGAAACGCTGAACAAGCGTGCGCGCAACACCCCTGATCAGACGCGCTCATCAACCTAGCAAGCCCGGCTTGAGAATTAGACAGTGAGCCGAATAAGCGGCATTATCGGCTCACTGCATGAGCCGGATAGGCTCGTTAATCGGCTCACAGATGAACAACCCTTATGAATGACCCGCTCTGGATCTGGCAGCAGCCCGACTGGCCTCACTTCAGTTGGCAAGGCGAAGCGCTCGCCCCGCTGTTGCGAGCCTGCAGCCAGGCTCAGGGTCGTTTGTTGGGAATGCTCGGTGCGGTGGGCAGTGACACCGAAGTGCAGAGCAGCCTGGATGCCATGCTGCAGAACATCGTCACCTCCTCAGCCATCGAAGGTGAGCAACTTAATGTCGGTTCGGTGCGTTCATCACTGGCGCGGCGCTTGGGGCTGAGCGAAGAGGGTCGCACCACCTCACGTTCCGAAGGCCTGGCGGAACTGCTGCTCGATGCAACCAGCCTGCATCAACAACCGCTAGAGGAACAGCGACTCTTCACCTGGCACCGTTGGCTATTCGCCACCGATGACGAACTACTGGCTCGACCGCTACACATCGGCACACTGCGCGGGGAAGAGCCGATGCAGGTCGTTTCCGGTCGCATAGACCGCCCTACGGTACATTTCGAGGCCCCTCCCCGCGCAGGGCTGGAAGCGCAATTGACGGACTTTCTCGGCTGGTTCGAGAGCAGCCGAAGCGATGCCAGCCTTGACCCCTTTCTGCGTGCTGGCATCGCCCATTTCTGGTTCGTGACCCTACACCCTTTCGACGACGGCAATGGTCGCCTCACCCGCGCCATCACCGATCTGGCGCTGGCCCAAGGCGAACAGCAAGCCATTCGATTTTACGCGATGTCCGCGAGCATCCTCGACGACCGCGCCGGTTACTACCGCATCCTCGAAGTCAGTCAGAAAGGTGGGCTAGATATCACCAGTTGGCTGCAGTGGTTTCTCGCAACCTTACTCAACAGCCTGGAACAGGCCCTCGCTCGCATCGACCGTGTACTGGTCAAGGCGCGCTTTTGGCAGGCACACCGCAGCCAAACGCTATCGGCAGAGCAGATCAAAGTTCTGAACCGCCTGCTCGATGGTGGCGAAAAGGGTTTCGAGAACGGTATCAGCGCGGGACAATACCAAGCCGTGGCCAAAGTCTCCAAAGCCACCGCGACCCGTCATCTGAGCGACCTGCGAGAGAAAGGTTGCATCGAACGGCTACCCGGTGGTGGACGTAGCACCCGTTACCAGATAGCACGCTGAGAACCTGAGCCGATCCCATCGCACCATAGGACTATGGTCGCGATCCCCTTGAGCCATTGAAAGCAATTAACCACTATCCAGATCTGTGCCAGACATCAGGTTTTCGGCACATCTGCTCGCCCTGCCACGGGCGCTCGTCAAGCAGCTCGGCTCAAGGAAGAAAATGGATCACAGCCCTCTCGCCTTACGGCATTTTCGTGCTGGAAACGAAGAACATGACCGGCTGGATCTTCGGCAGCGAGAAACAGGCGCAGTGTGGGCCCACCAGATACGACAAAGCCGCGCATCAGCGCGGCTTTTTTGCGTTTGGTGGGACGGCCACGTCAGGCAAACAACCCTCAGCCGCCAATCCCCTCCAGCGTCACCTCCACCAACGCCTCCACATACGCCGCTTCCAGCGGCTCACCGGAAAACAGAATCCGGTACACCAGCGGTGCCATCAGTCTATCGACCACGCGATCATTGCTCGGAACCGGCTCACCGCGTGCCACTGCGCGTTCGAGAATCGCACCAAACTGCGCCGTGGCAATTTCCAGGCAGCGCCCGGAGCAGCCGCCACCAGCTGCCAGCAGGTCGAGCACCGCGGCGCGGCCGGGCACCGATGATGTCTCTTCCATGTACTGGATGCCCCAGGCGAGCAGGTCTCCGGGCAGGCTGCCGGTGTCGACCGGGCCGCTGTCCGGACGGATGCGCTGCAGCGCAACGTCTCCCAGCAGTTCGTTGAGGTCGCCCCAGCGCCGGTAGATGGTCGAAGGCGTCACACCCGCGCGGGCAGCGATCAGCGGCACGGTCAGTTCGCCACGCTCGCGCTCCTCCAGCAACTGGTTGACCGCATTGTGGACCGAGGCCTGAACCCTCGCACTACGCCCGCCTGGACGCACGCCCTGATTGATCGCCATATGCACCTTAACGCAAAGAATTTGCTTTTATCTCGAAACAGGTTCATCGTCTGCAAAAGCTAACTCTTAGCCTTTGCGAGAGCAACCATGAGCGATACCTTACCCAAAAGCACGCGCGAACGCCGCAACGGTCTGTCTCGCGCCGCGTCCCTGTGGTTGCTGGGGGCGATTCTGATCGCCTTCTCGGCTGCGGCCAGCGCGCCGACACCACTCTATGCCCTCTACCGCGAAACCTGGGGCTTCTCGCCGGCCTTGCTGAGCGTGGTGTTCAGCATCTACGCGGGCGGTTTGCTGCTGACGCTGCTGGTCTGCGGCTCGCTGTCCGATCACATCGGCCGGCGCCCGGTGATCGCGGCGGCCTTGGCGCTGGAGGTATTGGCCATGGCGGTATTCCTGCGGGCAGAATCGGTCGAGGCGCTGATCGTCGCGCGCCTGCTGCAGGGCTGCGCAACAGGGCTTGCCACCAGTGTGCTCGGCGCGGCGTTGCTGGACTTCGACCGTGAGCGCGGGCCGCTGCTCAATAGCGTGACGCCGATGCTGGGCCTGGCCCTTGGCGCCTTGGGCAGTAGTGCGTTGATGCAGTTTTCCGGCGAGCCGCTGCACCGGGTCTTCCTGGTCCTGTTGGGCGTCTTTGCGCTGTTCGCGGTATTGCTGCCGCGCCTGCCGGAAAGCATCAGCCGTCAGCCCGGCGCCTGGGCCTCGCTGCGACCACGGGTGCGAATTCCACCGCAGGCCCGGCGCGCCTTCTGGCGGATCGCTCCGCTGAATGCGAGCCTCTGGGCACTGGGCGGCTTCTACCTGTCGCTGGGGCCGACCCTGGCGCGCCAGGTCACAGGGCTGCAGGCACCGCTGGTCGGCGGCACCCTGGTTTTCCTGCTGACCAGCTGCGGCGCGCTGGGCATCTTCGCCCTGCGCAACAACGAGGCCCAGGTGATCCTGCGCCGCGGCAGCCTGGCACTGGTCAGCGGCTTGCTGCTGACCCTGATCGGCGTGGACGGCGGCCTGGCCTGGCTGTTCTTCCTCGGCACCGCGGTCGCCGGCCTGGGCTTTGGTGGCGGGTTTCTCGGCGCCCTGCGCTCGGTCGTACCGCTGGCCCATGCTCACGAACGCGGCGGGCTGATGGCCGGGTTCTATGTGCTGAGTTACCTGGCCTTCAGCCTGCCGGCAGTGGCCGCCGGCATCGCCACCCAGCATGTCGGGCTGGTCGTGACCACCAATGCCTATGCCTGTGTGCTGCTGCTGGCGGCGGCCATGGTGCTTTTGTCGGGCAGTCGCAGCGATCGGTCGCCTGCAGCGTCGGTCGGCTGAGCGTCACGGCAACGCTCAGCGCTGCAGCAGCGTCGCCTGCCGTGGGTTGTAGAACGTCGTGTCGGCGGGAATGTCGCGGGTGACCAGTGACATCGCACCAATCACCACGTTGTCGCCGATGCGCAGGCGGTCGGCGATGATGCAGCTGTTGGCGCCCAGGCTGACGTTATCGCCGATCTCCAGCGCGTAGTGCTCCAGCCCCAAGGTCTTGATGCCGATGGTGCAGTTCTGGCGAATGAAGAAACTGCGCCCGATCCGTACATGCCGGGTAATGACAACGCCTGGCAGATGGGCGATGCGCAACCCCGGCGCAATCTGCGCGCCGATGTCGATGTCCACGGCATACTTCAGGTTGAGTCGCTGCTGCATGCCCCGGGCATAGCGGCGCGCCAGCCCTCCCTTGCCATCCATGTACTGCGCCAGACGGTAGCAAAACAGGAAGCGCAGCTTGTTATCCCTGCGCGACCGACGCAGGACATTACTCAGCAAACTGATCCACCGTCCCGGCTTCTTCTTATTGGAAACTTCCAGTCGCCAGCACTCGAGCAGATGTTCGAAGGTCAATGCCGGTTTCCCCCTGCGCTATCAAAAGCTCCAGCGTAACAAGGTTTTCCAGAAATACTTCAGCGGCGAACGCAGGTGACGCGCCCAGTTCTGCTGCCACTGCGCATCCTCATGCCGGGCGACACGCGCATCCTGCGAGGCGGCGGTGCTGATGCGGCGGAACAGCATCGGGTAGGCGCAGTGCTGCTTGATCCGTCGTTTGAACAGGCTGTCCAGTGTCCTGCCGTCGTAGGGTGCGGCCACCAGCACTCGACAGCCTTCCTGGGAAAGAATGTAGGCATGCGGCGCACTGACTCGGCCACGGGCGATGAACGGAAACCAGGTCAGCCAGGTGCGGCCCATGGTGTAGCCCAGGTGCAGGCTCTCGAACGGGCGGGTGGCGATGAAGCGGTTGATCCAGTTGATCGACGCGGCGCCCCAGTCGTAGGCCTTGGCATCGTCCTCGAAAATCAGGATGCGTTGCCAGCCCTGCTCCAGGGCCATCAGCGCCAACGCGCGATGGGACTCGTAGTGGGCCCGGATCGGGTTGACGTCCTTGTCCCTCAGGTGGAAGACCAGCGGATTGCCAATCCTGCTGCCCACTTCCCGCATGAAACGCTCGCGGCTGTCTTGCCGATCGCGCAAGGAAACACAGAACGCCGCATCGACGTCGAACTTGAACAGGCTGGACACGTGGCACCTACCGCTAGGCAGAGAGGATTTCTGGCGTCAATTCTTTAGCGCGAATGATTATCAAATACCAAGTGGCGCATCATAATACGCGCCCGCTCTGAGACAGAAGTGAAATCGATTAAATCATTTTGCCATCATCGTGCGAACGGCTCACCTTGCCGCCCGAGCCCAGGTCTGGCTAGGCTAGCGCACCCATTGCAGAGATTTGTCATGCCGGACTCCCGTGCCATCGCCCTCGACGAAATCGATCGCCAGCTCATCGCCCTGCTGCAGATCAACGCCCGCGAAAGCGTCGCTACTCTCGCACGCCATCTGGGCATCGCCCGCACCACCGTCACCTCGCGGCTGACGCGCCTGGAGAAGCACAAGGTGATCACCGGCTACGGCGTGCGCCTGGGCCAGCGCCTGGCCGGGGGTGGTCTGCAGGCCTATGTCGGCATCACGGTGCAGCCACGCTCGGGACGCGAGGTGGTGCGCCGCCTGTCGGCAATGGGGCAGGTACAGCAACTGTGTGCGGTGAGTGGCGAGTTCGACTACGTCGCCTGGCTGCTCAGCGACTCACCGGAACAGCTGGACCAGCTGCTCGACCAGATCGGCAGCCTGGAAGGCGTGGAAAAGACCACCACCTCGATCATCCTGAGCAGCAAGGTGGATCGCGGGCAGCCTGGATAGAGGTATCGCCACAATGCAAACTCTTATCGTCATATCGACATAATCCCCTGCAGATCGACGCCACTATTGCTCTTAATTACGAGCGCCCCTCTTCATACAATGACCACCAGGCATTTCCTATACTCAGGCTCCGCCCTCAGCGCAGCCGCTCTGGCAAGGTCATCAGATGAACAAGAAAAACCGCCACCCCGTCGACGGCAAACCGCCGGTCACCATCTTCGGTCCTGATTTTCCCTTCGCCTTCGACGACTGGCTGGAGCATCCCGCAGGCCTTGGCAGCATCCCCCCTGAACGGCATGGCGAAGAAGTGGCGATCGTCGGTGCCGGCATCGCCGGGCTGGTGGCGGCCTACGAACTGATGAAGCTGGGCCTCAAGCCGGTCGTCTACGAAGCCTCGAAGCTCGGCGGGCGCCTGCGCTCGCAGGCCTTCAACGGCACCGACGGTATCGTCGCCGAACTGGGCGGCATGCGCTTCCCGGTGTCGTCCACCGCCTTCTACCACTATGTCGACAAGCTCGGCCTGGAAACGAAACCCTTTCCCAACCCGCTGACCCCGGCCTCGGGCAGCACGGTGATCGACCTCGAAGGCCAGACCTACTACGCCGAGAACGCCGCCGACCTGCCGGCGCTGTTCCATGAGGTGGCCGAAGCCTGGGCCGACGCGCTGGAAGACGGCGCACGCTTCGGCGAGATCCAGCAAGCCATCCGCGAGCGCGACGTGCCACGCCTGAAAGCTCTGTGGGACACCCTGGTGCCGCTGTGGGACGACCGCACCTTCTACGATTTCGTCGCCACCTCCAAAGCCTTCGCCAAGCTGAGCTTCCAACACCGGGAAGTGTTCGGCCAGGTCGGTTTCGGCACCGGCGGCTGGGATTCGGACTTCCCCAACTCGATGCTGGAAATCTTCCGTGTGGTCATGACCAACTGCGACGATCACCAGCACCTGGTGGTCGGAGGCGTGGAGCAAGTGCCGCAGGGCATCTGGCGGCATGTGCCGGACAGCACTGCGCACTGGCCGGCCGGCACCAGCCTTCGCTCGCTACATGGCGGCGCGCCGCGGGCGGGGGTCAAGCGCATTGCCCGCGCCAGCGATGGACGTCTGGCGGTTACCGACAACTATGGCGACACCCGCCACTACGCCGCCGTGCTCACCACCTGCCAGAGCTGGCTGCTGACCACCCAGATCGACTGCGAAGAGTCGCTGTTCTCGCAGAAGATGTGGATGGCCCTGGACCGCACCCGCTACATGCAGTCCTCGAAGACCTTCGTCATGGTCGACCGCCCGTTCTGGAAGGACAAGGACCCGCAGACCGGCCGCGACCTGCTGAGCATGACCCTCACCGATCGCCTGACCCGCGGCACCTACCTGTTCGACAACGGTGACGACAAGCCGGGAGTGATCTGCCTGTCGTACGCATGGATGAGCGATGCGCTGAAGATGCTGCCGCACCCGACCGAAAAACGCGTGCAGCTGGCCCTGGATGCGCTGAAGAAGATCTACCCGAAAACCGACATCGCCGGGCACATCATCGGCGACCCGATCACCATCTCCTGGGAAGCCGACCCCTATTTCCTCGGCGCCTTCAAAGGCGCGCTGCCAGGTCACTACCGCTACAACCAGCGCATGTACGCGCACTTCATGCAACAGGACCTGCCCCCCGAGCAGCGCGGCATCTTCATTGCTGGCGACGACGTGTCCTGGACCCCGGCCTGGGTCGAAGGCGCGGTGCAGACGTCGCTGAATGCGGTGTGGGGTATCATGAACCACTTCGGCGGCAAGACCCACGCGGACAACCCCGGGCCGGGCGACGTGTTCCACGAGATCGGCCCGATCGCCCTGCCTGACTGACACGAGGAGGCGCCCATGCGCATCGCCCTGTTCCAGGGCACGCCCAGGCCACTGGACGTGCCCGGCAATCTCGAACGCCTGCAGCAGCAGGCGCAACTGGCCGCAGCGCGTGGCGCCCAACTGCTGGTGTGCCCGGAGATGTACCTCAGCGGCTACAACATCGGCGCCGACGCGGTGCAGCGCCTGGCCGAACCCGAAGACGGACCGTCGGCCATGGCGGTGGTGGAGATTGCCCAGGCGCAGCGCATCGCCATCGTCTATGGCTACCCGGAGCGGGCCGAGGACGGCTCGATTCACAACAGCGTGCAACTGATCGACGCCCACGGCCGCAGCCTGTGCAACTACCGCAAGACCCACCTGTACGGCGAGCTGGATCGCTCGATGTTCAGCCCCGGTGCCAACCATTTTCCGGTGGTCGAGCTCGATGGCTGGAAGCTGGGGCTGCTGATCTGCTACGACATCGAGTTCCCCGAGAACGCCCGGCGCCTGGCACTCGAAGGCGCCGAGCTGATCCTGGTGCCGACCGCGAACATGACGCCCTACGACTTCGTCTGCCAGGTGACCGTGCGCTCGCGGGCGCAGGAGAACCAGTGCTATCTGGTATACGCCAACTACTGCGGGTCTGAAGGTGAAATCCAGTATTGCGGGCAGAGCAGCATCATCGGCCCGGACGGCAGCCTGCTGGCCATGGCCGGACGCGAGGAATGCCAGTTGCTGGCCGACCTTGAGCGTGAGCGGGTGATGAAGGGGCGCGAGGCGTTTCCGTATCTTGCCGACCTGCGGCGGGATCTTCACCGCGCACAGGATTGACGCCGACGGGCAAGGAGCGGCTTCACTGGCGAAATGGGCACCGTGGCAGATGGCACCGGCCGGGCCAGCGCAAATGCGCTAGCATCCCTCCATGACCGACGCTATCAACACACTCACCCTGCCCAACGGCCTGCGCCTGACCCTGCGCCACGCCCCGCGCCTCAAGCGCGCCGCCGCAGCCTTGAGGGTACATGCCGGCAGCCATGACGCCCCGCCAAGGTGGCCGGGCATTGCGCATTTCCTCGAGCACCTGTTGTTCCTCGGCACCGCGCGCTTCCCACTGGAAGATGGCCTGATGCGCCATGTCCAGGCGTTCGGCGGCCAGGTCAATGCCAGTACCCGCGAACGCACCACCGACTTCTTCTTCGAAGTGCCTCCGGCGGCCCTGGGGTCTGCGCTGGAGCGCCTGTGCCAGATGCTCGCCGAGCCGGACCTGAGCCTTGCACGCCAGCACCGCGAGCGTGAAGTGATCCATGCCGAGTTTATCGCCTGGTCACGCAATACCGAGGCGCAGCGCCAGTTCAGGCTGCTGCAATGCGTATCGCCACACCATCCCCTGAGCGGGTTCCACGCAGGCAACCGGTACAGTCTGGCGCTGCAGGACCCTGCTTTCCAGCGCGCGCTGGGCGACTTCCATGCCCGCTTCTATCGCGGTGGGCAGATCCATCTGAGCCTTTGCGGCCCGCAATCGCTGATGCAGCTCGAAGCCCTGGGCCGACAATTCGGTGGCCTGTTCAGCATGGGCGCAATGCAGGCGCAAACGCCTCCCGTCCCTCTGCTCGATACCCCCTTGATCGAGCCTGAAGCCTCCACCGGCTGCCTTGACCTGCTGTTCGCCCATGAGCACCTTCCTCCAGGCGCCGAGCAGGCCCTCGACCTGCTGCAGGCCTGCCTGAGCGACAGCCGCCCGGGTGGCTGGCTCAATGCCCTGCGTCAACGCGGCTGGCTACAGGAGGTTCACAGCGACTCGCTGTACGCCTTTGCCGGTCAATTGCTCTGGCACATTCGCCTGCAACTGCAACCTGACGCCCCGCCAGCCGAGGTCCGCGCACTGCTGCACGGCTGGCTCGGCGCGTTGCGCCGCTCGGACACGGCAGCGCTCAACAGCGAATTCGAGCGCCTGCAACACAGCCGCAAGCAAGCAGCCAGCGCACTCGAGCTCGCCCGCCGGGACAGTGCCGGGCGCCCGTTCGAAGCACTGGATGCCCGGGCGCTGGAAGCCTTCCAGGCATTACTCGATGATCTGCCGAACGGCGATCAGGGCCACTGGCAGCAACCGCGCGAGGAGCCTCTGCTGATGGCCGACCTCCCTGTTGGCGGCGCGGCGCTGCCGGAGGACCTGACCGTCAGCGAGATCCTGCCGATCGAGCGAGGCTTCGCAACGCTCTATCTACGCTGGCAGATCGCCTCGCCGCTGCGCGAGCGCTTTCATGCGGTGCTGTCACAGGCGTTGCAACCACTGCTCGAACGCGCCCGCCGCGCCTCGCTGCAGCTGGACTTCACCCTCGTTGGCGAGCACTGGCAACTGCGCTGTGCGGGCATGCCTGGCGCGGTGATCCGCACCCTCGAGCTGGCCCTGGAACACCTGCGCCATCCTCCACCACACTTGCTGCGCACACCTGCGCCCGTCGAACCGCCGCACATCCCGATCAGGGCACTGCTCAAGGTGCTGCCCGATCACCTGCGCCCGGCAGCCGTACAGCCACAACCAGCCTGCTTGCTGGATCTGGCGGTGCTTGAGCAGATCTGGGCCAGCGCCCCTCGACACGGGCTCGCCATCGGCTTCGATGGCGCGGCGCAAGCAGCACTCGGCGCGGTGCTGGCAGGTGCACCGGGGGTGCAGGGAACGCCCCCGCCGGCCTCTCTGTTGTTACCGAACCGGCGCTGGGTGCAGCACCCCACGGGCGGCAGTGAGCATGCATTGCTGCTGTTCTGCCCGCTTCCTGCCCACGATGAGGGCGCAGGCCGGGTGCTGGCGCAAGCGCTG
The DNA here is from genome assembly GCF_014268985.1 of Pseudomonas sp. RW10S2. NCBI lineage: Bacteria > Pseudomonadati > Pseudomonadota > Gammaproteobacteria > Pseudomonadales > Pseudomonadaceae > Pseudomonas > Pseudomonas sp. RW10S2. Next base: position 19,888 of record NZ_JABWRO010000022.1, read on the forward strand.
CAAGGCCCGGTCTACCAACGCCTGCGGGTCGAACTGCAACTGGGCTATGCCGTGTTCAGCGCCTTTCGTCTGATAGAAGGCCAGGGCGGCCTGCTGTTCGGCGTGCAATCGCCACAGGCCACGCCCGGCCAGATTCTCGAGCACCTGCTGAGCCTGCTGGCCGACGGCGTCACGTTCGACCCCGCCGCCCGGCAGGCCCTGGCCGCGCAGTTCGAGGAGCCGGCGATGGCCAATCGCGAAGTCGCCGAATGGGCCTGGCAGACATATCTGGCTACAGAGCCGACAGACCTTGTCCGTCTGCGCAGGTCTATTCTCAGGACAGACCAGCCAATACTGGACCATTTGCTGAAACGCCTTCTGGACGCCGACCACGGCTGGCTGTGCCTGGCCACCTGCGCTGCGCCGGATGCGCGCTTCGAGTAAATACCCCCTGTCCGAGGCGAGGATTGTTACCTGTACTGCAAGGGCGCTTTTCGAAGAATTAACCTTTCGGTACAAATTTTTCTTGTAAGATAGCGCAATCTCAGCCAATGGAACCTCCTGACTCAGGCGGCACCAAAGTAGATAGCTGACATCCACCCACACCATCCGGAAGGAGTTCGACCATGACCACCTGGACCAAACCCGCTTACACCGACCTGCGCATCGGCTTCGAAGTCACCATGTACTTCGCCAGCCGCTAAGCAGCGCTGCAGTGCAACGCCTCGGCCCGCCGGGGCGTTTTCGTTTCATGGACCCGCGGCAAGAGAGTAGCCATGTTCATCCAGATTCTCGGTTCCGCCGCCGGTGGCGGTTTCCCGCAGTGGAACTGCAACTGCGTCAACTGCAAGGGCTTTCGCGATGGCAGCCTGCGCGCGACGGCACGCACCCAGTCGTCCATTGCCCTGTCCGACGACGGTGAGCACTGGATCCTGTGCAATGCCTCGCCCGATATCCGCGCCCAGCTCCAGGCCTTTGCGCCGATGCAGCCGGCACGCGCCCTGCGCGACACCGGCATCGACGCGATCGTCCTGCTCGACAGCCAGATAGACCACACCACCGGCCTGCTCAGCCTGCGCGAAGGCTGCCCGCACCAGGTCTGGTGCACCGACATGGTCCACCAGGACCTGAGCACCGGCTTCCCGCTGTTCACCATGCTCAGTCACTGGAACGGTGGCCTGCAGTGGAACCGCATCGAGCTGCAAGGCAGCTTCGTCATCCCCGCCTGCCCGAACCTGCGATTCACCCCCTTCCCCCTGCGCAGCGCAGCGCCGCCCTACTCGCCGCACCGTTTCGACCCGCACCCGGGCGACAACCTTGGCCTGCTGGTCGAGGACCTGCGTACTGGCGGCAAGCTGTTCTACGCACCGGGGCTGGGTCAGGTCGACGACAAGCTGCTGCAGATGATGCATGGCGCCGACTGCCTGCTGGTCGACGGCACCCTGTGGGAAGACGATGAAATGCAGCGCCGCGGCGTCGGCACCCGCACCGGCCGCGAGATGGGTCACCTGGCCCAGAACGGCCCCGGTGGCATGCTGGAGGTGCTCGACGCCTTCCCACGCCAGCGCAAGGTGCTTATCCACATCAACAACACCAACCCAATCCTCGACGAAGACTCCCCGGAGCGCGCCGAAGTCCAGCGCCGTGGCGTGGAAGTCGCCTACGATGGCATGAGCATCGAGTTGTAAGGAGGCCTGATGAGCGACGCACTGCCGATGTCCCCTGCCGAGTTCGAGCAGGCCCTGCGCGCCAAGGGCGCCTACTACCACATCCATCACCCCTACCATGTGGCGATGTACCAGGGCCGCGCCACCCGCGAGCAGATCCAGGGCTGGGTGGCCAACCGCTTCTACTACCAAGTGAACATCCCCATGAAGGATGCCGCGATCCTGGCCAATTGCCCGGACCGCGAAGTACGCCGCGAGTGGATCCAGCGCCTGCTCGACCACGACGGCGCCCCGGGCGAGGACGGCGGCATCGAGGCCTGGCTGCGCCTCGGCCAGGCGGTGGGCCTGGACCCGGACCAACTGCGCTCGCAGGAACTGGTGCTGCCCGGCGTGCGCTTCGCCGTCGACGCCTATGTCAACTTCGCCCGCCGCGCCTCCTGGCAAGAAGCGGCCAGCAGCTCGCTGACCGAGCTGTTCGCCCCGCAGATCCACCAGTCGCGCCTGGACAGCTGGCCGCAGCACTACCCCTGGATCGACCCGGCCGGCTACGAGTACTTCCGAACCCGCCTGGGCCAGGCCCGACGCGATGTAGAGCACGGCCTGGCGATCACCCTGCAGCACTACACCACGCGCGAAGGGCAGGAGCGTATGCTGGAAATCCTGCAGTTCAAGCTGGATATCCTCTGGAGCATGCTCGATGCCATGAGCATGGCCTATGAACTGAACCGCCCGCCCTATCACAGCGTCACAAGCGAACGGGTCTGGCACAAGGGGATCGCACTATGAGTCTCGACCGCACACTGGTGCCGAACTGGCGCACCGGCTACCGCTTCCAGTACGAACCCGCGCAGAAGGGTCACGTGCTGCTGTACCCCGAAGGCATGATCAAGCTCAACGACAGTGCCGGCCTGATCGGTGGACTGGTCGACGGCCAACGCGATGTCGCGGCGATCATCGCCGAGCTCGAACAGCAATTCCCCGGTATCCCGGAAGTGGCCGAGGATATCGAGCAGTTCATGGAGGTGGCCCGTGCCGAACACTGGATCACCCTCGCCTGAGGTGCCGGTCGGTCTGCCGTTGTGGCTGCTGGCCGAGCTGACCTACCGCTGCCCGCTGCAGTGCCCGTACTGCTCCAACCCGCTGGACTTCGCCGCCCAGGGCAAGGAGCTGAGTACCGAGCAGTGGTTCCAGGTGATGGCCCAGGCCCGTGAAATGGGCGCGGCGCAGATCGGTTTTTCCGGCGGCGAGCCACTGGTGCGCCAGGACCTCACCGACCTGATCGGCGAGGCCCGGCGCCTGGGTTACTACACCAACCTGATCACCTCCGGGATCGGCCTCACCGAGCAGAAGATCGCGGCCTTCAAGCAGGCCGGCCTGGACCATATCCAGATCAGCTTCCAGGCCAGCGACGAACAGGTGAACAACCTGCTGGCCGGTTCGAAGAAAGCCTTCGCACAGAAGCTGGAAATGGCGCGCGCGGTGAAGGCCCACGGTTATCCGATGGTGCTGAACTTCGTCACCCACCGGCACAACATCGACCGCATCGACCGCATCATCGAGCTGTGCATCGCTCTCGAAGCCGACTTCGTCGAACTTGCCACCTGTCAGTTCTATGGCTGGGCGCACCTCAATCGCCTGGGCTTGCTGCCGACCCGCGAGCAGCTCGAGCGTGCCGAGCGCATCACCAACCAGTACCGCGATCGTCTGAAAGCCGACGGCAACCCGTGCAAGCTGATCTTCGTCACGCCCGACTACTACGAAGAACGCCCCAAGGCCTGCATGAACGGCTGGGGCAGCCTGTTCCTGACCATCACCCCCGACGGCACCGCCCTGCCCTGTCATGGCGCGCGCCAGTTGCCGGTGCAGTTTCCCAACGTGCGCGACCATGACCTGCGGCATATCTGGTACGACTCGTTCGGCTTCAATCGCTTTCGCGGTTATGACTGGATGCCCGAACCCTGTCGTTCGTGCGACGAGAAGGAAAAGGATTTCGGCGGCTGCCGCTGCCAGGCCTTCATGCTCACCGGCGATGCCAGCAAGGCCGACCCGGTGTGCGCCAAGTCGCCGGATCACGGCATCATTCTCAAGGCCCGCGAGGAGGCGCAGACCGCCCAGATGAACATCGAACAGATGACCTTCCGCAACGAGCGCAACTCCCGTGTCATCGCCCGTGGCTGAGTTCAGCGCCACCCAGGCAGTGGCCGCCGGCACCGACTTCGCCGAACTCAAGGTCGGCGACCAGGGGCTGTTCTGGAACGAATTCCGCCCCGCCGATGGCGCCTGCCGTATCTGGCACTGGCGCCAGCAGCAGGCCCATTGCCTGACACCGGATGGTTTCAGCGCGCGCAGCCGAGTCTATGAATACGGCGGCGGCAGCTTTTGCCTGAGCCCGGATGCCGTGCTCTTCGTCAACGAGAAAGACCAGCAGGTCTATCGCCAGGCGCTGGACGGCTCGCAGCCACAGGGGCTGACCGCAGCACCTGACTGTCGCTATGGCGACCTGCAGTGGCATGAGGGCCAGGTACTGGCGGTCGAAGAGCATCATGCCGAGCGCGTCGAGCATCGGCTGGTGGCGCTGGCCGCCGGAACGCGCCAGGTGCTGGCCGAGGGCGCCGACTTCTACGCCTCGCCCACCTTGAGCGCCGATGGCCAACGCCTGGCATGGATCGAATGGGATCGCCCGGCACAGCCCTGGACGGTCACCCGCCTGATGCTCCGCGAACTACAAGGCGATGGGCTCTGGGGGGCGGCACAATGTGTGGCCGGCCAGGACGAGTCGCTGCAGCAACCACGCTTCGACGCTGACGGCAGGCTGTACTGCCTGTCCGATCGCAACGGTTTCTGGCAACCCTGGGGCGAGGTCGGCGGTCGTTGGCAGGCACTGCCCGCCGAGGCCGCCGACCACGCTGCCGCGCCCTGGCAACTGGGCGCCTGCACCTGGCTACCCTTGGGGCCGCAGCGCTACCTCGCCACCCGCTTCGAAAACGGCTTCGGGACCTTGGCGATACACGGCGAAGACAACCGTATGCAGGCCTTCGCCAAGGACTACACACGGTTTCGCAGCCTGGCGATGGACGCGCAATACCTCTACGCCATCGCAGCTTCCCCCACACGCCCGCCTGCAATCCTCGCCATCGAACGCGACGGCCAGCGCAGCCGGGTCCTGGCGGGAGGCAGCCAGGTGCTGCCGGACACGCGCATCAGTTGCCCGCTACCCATCAGCTACCCCAGTGGCGAGGCCCTGGCCCATGGTTTCTTCTACCCAGCCATGGACAGCCAGCACAACCCCCCACTGGTGGTGTTCATCCACGGAGGCCCGACCTCGGCCTGCTATCCGGTGCTCGACGCACGCATCCAGTACTGGACCCAGCGCGGTTTCGCCGTCGCCGACCTCAACTACCGGGGCAGCAGCGGCTATGGCCGCGCCTATCGCCAGGCATTGCACCTGCGCTGGGGCGAGATCGACGTGCAGGACGCCTGCGCCGCCGTTGCATTTCTCGCCGGGCAAGGTTTGATCGACCCGGACAAGGCGTTCATTCGCGGCGGCAGTGCCGGCGGCTACACCACGCTATGCGCCTTGGCCTTCCACGACGTATTCCGCGCGGGCGCCAGCCTTTATGGCGTCAGCGACCCCATCGCGTTGGGCAAGGCGACTCACAAGTTCGAAGGCGATTACCTGGAGTGGCTGATCGGCGACCCGCAGCAAGATGCCGAGCGCTACCGGCAGCGCACGCCGCTACTGCATGCTGAGCGGATCAAGGCGCCGGTGATCTTCTTCCAGGGCGAACTGGATGCCGTGGTAGTGCCGGAACAGACCCGCAGCATGCTGGAAGCACTGAAAGCCAATGGCATCAAGGCCGTGGGGCATTTCTATGCCGAAGAGCGTCATGGTTTTCGCAAGGCACAGAACCTTGCCCATGCGCTGGAGGAGGAATGGCGATTCTATTGCCAGGTGCTGGAGCGCTGAGGGGGCCGCGCACGGCCCCGCCATGGCCTAGCGTTTGGCGATGATGTACACCGCATGCACGATCCCTGGAATGTAGCCCAGCAGGGTCAGCAGGATGTTCAACCAGAACGCGCCGCCGAAGCCAACCTGCAGGAACACGCCCAAAGGCGGCAGAAGAATAGCGATGATGATACGAATGAAGTCCATGTGATGCTCTCCTGGAGGGTTCTCAACACAGACTAGTGCGCTTCGTCAGAGGTTCCACACTGATATCACGCTCAAAAAAACGCCCCGGGCCAAATACAGCTGGCCAAGGGCGATGCGCAGGAACGCGAGACGGTTCTTTGAAATTCGGTGGTCAGGCCGTCGCTTCGCGGCGAACCTGTTGGCGGGAATGCACACGGGCGAAGGCGCGGGACAGCCGCAGCAGCATCTCGTCGATATTGCCCCGGCTCACGGTCAGCGCTGGCGAGAAGCGCACCACATCCGCTTGCGCGGCATTGAGCAGCAGGCCTTCTTGCAGTGCTGCCTCGACCAGTTCCTGAGCCAGCGCTTCACGCAGCTGCAACGCCCATAACAGCCCCTGGCCCCGCACCTCGCCCTGCCCGTAGCGCCCCGCCAGACGGCTGAGACCCTCGCGCAGGTGTCGGCCGCTGTCCTGCACCTTCTCGAGAAAACCTGGCGCCAGCACGGTATCCAGCACAGCCAGGCCCGCCGCGCTCATCAGGGCGTTGCCGTGGTGGCTGCCCTCGAGCTCGCCCGGCGCGGCGCAGCAGGCCGTACCGCGGGCCAGCAGGGCCGCCAGCGGCACCCCGCCGCCCAGGCCCTTGCCCAAGGTGAGGATGTCGGCCCGCACGCCGTAGGTCTGTTCGGCCAGCAGCGCGCCACAACGGCCGATACCGGTCTGCACTTCGTCGAGAATCAACAGGATGCCCAGCTCGCGGCAAAGCTTTTCGACACCCTGCAGGTATTCACGTGTTGCCGGAATCACGCCGGCCTCGCCCTGGATCGGCTCGAGCATGATCGCCACGGTGCGCGAGTCGACCTCGGCATGCAGGGCGGCCAGGTCGTTGAACGGCACCTTGCTGAAACCGGGCAATCCCGGTTCGCAGCGGTTGCACGGCAGCGGGTCGGACGCCGACAGCGCGCCAAGGCTGCGGCCATGGCAGGCCTGGCTGGCCGTGATGATGTGATAGGCGCCGCCGCGATGCAGCTGGCCCCATTTGCGCGCAAGCTTGATTGCGCCCTCGCAAGCCTCGGCGCCACTGTTGAGCAGGTACGCCTGGTCGCTGCCGGTGCTTTGGCACAAGCGCCCGGCCAACGCCAGCAGCGCCGAGCTGTGAAAGCCCGCGCCCGGATTGATCAGGGCCTGGGCCTGGCTGCCGAGGGCCCTGGCCAGCACTTCAGGGCTGTGCCCGAGGCTGTTGACCGCGCAGCCCTGGGTGAAGTCCAGGTACGCATGCCCTTGGTCGTCCCACAACCACGAACCCTGGCCACGCACAAACACCTGAGGTGCGCGCTTGCGGCCAGGCATCAGCCACTCGCGGGACAGTTGCGAGGGCGCCGCCTCCTGCGTCGTGCTCTGCACGGGCTCGACAACGACCGCAGCCGAACGACGCAGCTTGAACAGGTTCATGATGACTCCAGGGCAATCACGGGGACGGCAAGGCGCCCCGGTCTTCGCCTGAGGTCGGATATTTTGCCTTGCCTATCAAAAGTGTTTCTCATCCGGGGTAACAATGAACCGGGCTGATCGCTTCAGCCCTCCGGAATACGGCGATAGACTAGGCGTACCGGCGCTTCGCGGCCATTTCGTTTTTTCAGCTTTTTCGATAAGTATTTCTTATGGATTTTCGTCAACTGCGTTATTTCGTCGCGGTCTATGAAGAAGGCCATGTGGGCCGGGCTGCCGAGCGCCTGTCACTGTCGCAACCGGCACTGTCGCAACAGATCCGCCAGCTTGAGCACAGCCTTGACCTGAACCTGTTCGAACGCAGCAACAAGCGCTTGCTGCCAACCCTCGCCGCGCACACCCTCTACAACCATGCGCTGCCCCTGCTCGACGGGCTGCAGCGCGCCCAGGAAGCCATGCAGGGGTTCAAGGGCCAGTCCTTGCGCACCCTGGCCATCGGCGTGCTGCAGACCGTACGCCCGAGCCTGGTGCCGCGGCTGCTGGAGAAACTGCGCAAGGCCCAGCCACACCTGGTCGTGCAGATCTACGAGTTGTCGGGGCTGGAAATCGAGCGGCGGCTGCTCAACGGCAGCCTGGATATCGGTATCAGCTACCTGCCGCCACGTCAGCCAGGGCTGCATGGGCTGTTGTTGTACGAAGATGAACTGCAGCTTGTCATCCCCAATACGCATCCACTGAAAGACTTCAAGAAGGTCTCGATCAGACAAGCCGCCGAATTACCGCTGCTGATGCTGGGGGAGGAATTCCAGATCCGGCAGATCTGGAAGGCGCAACTGGCCAATCTCGGGCGCAGGCCACAGGTGCAGGCAGAGATGAACAACATGGGGGGGATTCTCGACAGCCTGGCCAATACCGCCCTGGCGACCATCCTTCCGGGGCGTGCCAAGGAAGCGGCCGAAGACGATCAGGCACTGCTGTGGAAACCCCTGAGCGAGCCACGGGTTCCGCTCAAGGTGGGCCTGGTATTTCGCGATGCCCAACGCCAGCAGGCGTCGGTGGAATTGCTGCGCACCCTGCTGGAGGAGGAGAGCGATGCTCGCCAGGTGGGCGTCCCGGCGCTGGACGGCCGCAACGGGTAAAAACGCCAGAAAAAGAAAACCCCGCCGAGGCGGGGTTCTCCAGACTGTTTCCCTGACATCCTTATCGTCCCACCATCCTGGCGGGAAATCCTACGTGTCCCTGTTCTGTCCTTTGCGCTTCCTGCGCTCCGTCCATGTAAGAAAGATTAACCGTGGATCCAATCTTAGGAAAGAGGAGAAAAGTCACCACGTGATGTAGGAAAAAGCTTACAAAGCCGAGGTTTTCAGAACGTCCTGTTCGCACGCGTAAACCCCGGCCATCGATCAGAATTGCGCGGCATCCAGCAAGTACAACGACTCGCTGCCCGCCTTCACCGAAGCCACCAACGAATCCAGCCTTGGCAGCAGGCGGGCGAAGTAGAAGCGCGCCGTCCCAAGCTTCGCGCCATAGAAGGCCTCGTCGCCCTCACCTACCTGCGCAGCACGGGCCATCAGTGCCCACATGTAGCCATAGGCCACGTAGCCGAACGCATGCAGGTACTCGACCGAGGCGGCACCAATTTCGTTGGGGTTGCCTTTGGCCCGCTCCAGCACCCATTCGGTCAAGCCGTCGAGCTGATCCAGCGCAGTACCCAGCGGCTGGCTGAACTCGACGTCGGTGGTGCGGATGAACTCGCGGATCTCGTCCGCGAACAGACGGTAGTAAGCGCCACCGCTGGCCACCACCTTGCGCCCCATCAGGTCCAGGGCCTGGATGCCGTTGGTGCCTTCGTAGATCTGCGTGATGCGCACATCGCGCACCAACTGCTCCTGGCCCCATTCGCGGATGTAGCCGTGTCCACCGAACACCTGCTGGCCATGTACGGTGCATTCCAGGCCGAGGTCGGTGAGGAAGGCCTTGGCCACCGGCGTCAGCAAGGCCACCAGTTCCTCGCTGCGTTTGCGGGTGGCGGCGTCTTCGCTGAACTTGGCGCTGTCCAGTTGCATCGCGACATAGGTGGAAAACGCCCGACCGCCTTCGGTCAGCGCTTTCATGGTAAGCAGCATGCGACGCACGTCGGGGTGGACGATGATCGGGTCGGCGACCTTGTCCTTGGCTTGCGGGCCCGTCGGCGCACGGCTCTGCAAGCGGTCGCGGGCGTATTCGACGGCGTTCTGGTAGGAGCGCTCGGCCGACGCCAGGCCCTGGATACCGACACCCAGGCGCTCGTAGTTCATCATGGTGAACATCGCCGCCAGGCCTTTGTTCGGCTCACCGACGATATAGCCGACCGCCTCGTCGAAGTTCATCACGCAGGTGGCCGAAGCCTGGATGCCCATCTTGTGTTCGATCGAACCACAGGTGGCCGGGTTGCGCGCACCCAGGCTGCCGTCGTCGTTGACCAGGAACTTGGGCACCAGGAACAGCGAGATGCCTTTCGGACCGGCCGGCGCATCCGGCAGCTTGGCCAGCACCAGGTGGATGATGTTTTCGGTCAGGTCGTGCTCACCACCGGTGATGAAGATCTTGGTGCCGCTGACCTTGTAGCTGCCGTCAGCCTGCGGCTCGGCCTTGGTGCGGATGATGCCCAGGTCGGTGCCGGCATGGGGCTCGGTCAGGCACATGGAGCCGGCCCAGACGCCGGCGTACATGTTCGGCAGGTACTTTTCCTTCAACGCTTCGCTGGCGTGGGCGTTGATCGACAGGCAGGCACCTGCGGTGAGCATCGGATACAGCCCGAACGACAGGCTCGAGGCGTTGACCATTTCCTCGACCTGGGCCGAGATGGCCTTGGGCATGCCCATGCCACCAAACAGCGGATCCCCGCCGACACCGACCCAGCCGCCTTCGGCGTAGGTCTGGTAAGCCTCGATGAACCCGGCCGGGGTGCGGACCGCGCCGTTGTCCCAGTGACAGCCTTCTTCATCAGCGGCGCGGCTCAGCGGCGCGATGCTCTTGCTGGTGACCTTGCCGGCCTCTTCCAGCACGGCCAGGGCGGTCTCGGCATCGACGACGTCCGCCAGGCCCGGCAGTTGAGCCCAGAGTTCGGAAACCTTGAAGACTTCATTGAGTACGAAGCGCATATCGCGCAGGGGCGCTTTATAGTCGGCCATGACAACCTCTCGTTAGCAGAGTCGGGGCGGCCACCAGGGGCCGCGCACTGGGTTGAGGCCAGTGTAACCGAACAACTTTTACGAGACATAGGGTCATCACTCGACCATATAGTCCGATATGGTCACGCCGTGCGAACCGCCCCGCGCCGCGCGGTCTGCCCCGACAGCATCACACAGTTGCGCCCTGCAGCCTTGGCGCTGTAGAGCGCCTGGTCGGCGGACTTGAGCACCTCTTCCGGGTTGCGGTGCTCCGGCAGGCGCTCGGCGACGCCGATACTGATGGTCACCGACACCGTGTTGCCTGCCGACCCTGCCCGTCGCTGGCGCCCGGTGGAATCATCCTGCGGGCGGTTGTTCTGGTCGCGCAACTGGATGGCATAGTTGGCGATCATCTCGCGCACCGCCTCCAGGTGCGGCAGGCATTCTTCGGCAGTCTGGCCGGCGAACACCAGGGCGAACTCCTCACCGCCATAGCGATAGGCACGCCCACCCCCGGTCACCTTGGACAGTCGACTGGCGACCAGGCGCAGCACCTGGTCGCCAACGTCGTGGCCATGGGTGTCGTTGAATTTCTTGAAGTGATCCACGTCGGTCATGGCGATCACATAGTTGCGGCCCAGGCGCTGCATGCGTTCGTTCAGCGCGCGGCGGCCAGGAAGCCCGGTCAGCTCATCGCGAAACGCCATCTGGTAGGCCTCGTGGGAGACCGCTGCGGCGATCATCAGCATCACCTGGCTGCACATGATGTTCAGGGTGAAGGGCAGTATGAACGTCTGCGGCAGCATCCAGAAGATCCCCACCAGGCCGGTGATCTGCGCGGCGTGCAATGGCCGGGGCTCGCGCAGGTACTGCACCACCAGCAGGATGAACACGCCCAGGAACAACGGGTAGGCCAACTGGATCAGGCTCATCCACTGCCCATGCAGCGACGGCCAGCGGATCTCTGCCAGCCACGTCAGCAGCGCCTGTGGGTAACTCTGCTCCAGCGCCAGGGTCACGCTGCCAACCGCGAACAGCACGGCGAAGCGAGCAAGCATGTCCTGGGCCAGGTGGGTGCGCTCCTGCCAGGCGCCGAACAGGCCGAACAGCGCAGGCAGTAACAGGCACACCAGGTGAAACACGACTGCAGCGTCTTCGCGGACCTGGCCGTGATCGCGGTAGTAATCGGTCTGGGTATCGAGCAGGAAGTAGGCGATGTACACCGTAACCATCAGGAACAGTTCGCGCTGGCGGCGATACACCGCACAGTAGGCACCGCCGAGCAGCAGCACCAGGGTAGGCAGCACGTTGAACAGGGACGTGAAGAACACGCTCAGGTCCCTGACGTAGGCCGCCGCAAGCCCCGACAGCAACAGCAGGATCGAAGGCAGGAAGTGGCTGGCGCGAACAGCGGATAGACGAAACAAGGGTAATCTCCGACCCGGCAGATCAATAATGGCATTGTGCCCTTACTTCATCGGCAGCGCACATGAATAGATGAATACAACAGAAGGGTTTAACGGCAGGCGGGTGGCGAGTCTTGAGGTTTTCTCGTTACCGGATGCAACGAGGGCAGGCAAAAAAAAACGCCTGCCGATAATGGCAGGCGTTTTTCCGTACAGCCTCAGGCGTCAGATCGACAGACCGAAGTCTTCTTCTTTCATCGCCATCAGGTTGTTGGCACCCGACAGGATGGCCGCCACATGCGTGCGGGTGCGCGGCAGGATGCGCTGGAAGTAGAAGCGTGCGGTCTGCAGCTTGGCAGTGTAGAACGCCTCTTCAGCAGTACCGGCCGCCAGCTTCTCGGCCGCCAGGCGGGCGATGTCGGCCCAGAAGTACGCCAGGCACGCGTAACCGGAGTACATCAGGTAGTCCACGGACGCGGCACCGACTTCCTCGCGGTCTTTCATGGCGGCCATGCCGATCTTCATGGTCAGCTCGCCCCACTCCTTGTTCAGCGCAGCCAGCGGCTCGACGAACTCCTTGGTGGCTTCGTTACCTTCCTGGCCCTGGCAGAACTTGTGGACGATCTTGGTGAAGCCCTTGAGCGCCTCGCCCTGGGTCATCAGCACCTTGCGGCCGAGCAGGTCGAGGGCCTGGATGCCGGTGGTGCCTTCGTACAGCATCGAGATACGGCTGTCGCGCACGTTCTGCTCCATGCCCCATTCGGCGATGAAACCGTGGCCACCGTAGATCTGCACGCCATGGTTGGCGGCCTCGAAACCGACTTCGGTCATGAACGCCTTGGCGATCGGGGTCAGGAAGGCCAGCAGTGCATCGGCCTTCTTGCGCTCTTCCTCGTCCTGGCTGTACTTGACGATGTCCACCTGTTTGGCGGTGAAGTAGACCATTGCGCGGTTGCCTTCGGCGAAGGCTTTCATGGTCAGCAGCATGCGGCGCACGTCCGGGTGGACGATGATCGGGTCAGCGGCCTTTTCCGGTGCTTTCGGGCCGGTCAGGGAACGCATCTGCAGACGGTCGCGGGCATACTTCAGGCCACCCTGGAAGGCCACTTCGGCGTGAGCCAGGCCTTGCAGTGCAGTGCCCAGGCGCGCGGTGTTCATGAAGGTGAACATGCAGTTCAGGCCTTTGTTGGCCGGGCCGATCAGGTAACCGGTGGCCGCGTCGAAGTTCATCACGCAGGTGGCGTTACCGTGGATGCCCATCTTGTGCTCGAGCGAGCCGCAGCTCACGCCGTTGCGCTCGCCTACACCGCCTTCGGCGTTCGGCAGGAACTTGGGCACGATGAACAGCGAAATGCCCTTGGTGCCGGCCGGAGCATCGGGCAGGCGCGCCAGCACGATGTGGACGATGTTGTCGGCCATGTCGTGCTCGCCGGCCGAGATGAAGATCTTGGTGCCGGATACCTTGTAGCTGCCATCGGCCTGCGGCTCGGCCTTGGTGCGCAGCATGCCCAGGTCGGTGCCGCAGTGCGGCTCGGTCAGGCACATGGTGCCGGTCCATTCGCCGGACACCAGCTTGGTCAGGTAGGTTTCCTGTTGCTCGGGGGTGCCGTGCTCGGAGATGGTGTTCATCGCGCCGTGCGACAGGCCTGGGTACATGCCCCAGGACCAGTTCGACTCGCCGACCATCTCGCTCAGGGTCAGGCCCAGCGACTCTGGCAGGCCCTGGCCGCCGTGCTCGACGTCATGGGCCAGGCTCGGCCAGCCACCTTCGACGAACTGCTTGTAGGCTTCCTTGAAGCCGGTCGGAGTCTTCACGCCCGACTCGCTCCAGGTGCAGCCTTCCAGGTCGCCGACACGGTTCAGCGGGGCCAGCACCTGCTCACAGAACTTGGCACCTTCCTCGAGGATCGCATCGACCATGTCCGGCGTAGCATCCTGGCAACCCGGCAGGCTCTGATAGTGCGCTTCATAGCCGAGCAGCTCGTCACGGACGAAGCGAATATCACGCAAGGGGGCTTTGTATTCAGGCATGGCGATGAACCTCTGGGCTGAGTTCGTTGGGGAGACCGCGGGTACCGACCAGCTCTTGCCGGCTTTCGGTCAAACAGTTGTTTGAAACTTACGTTTAGCTCAGGGCAATGTCAAGAAGGGACGATGGTGCCAATTCGGTCGCGAACGATGGCATTTATGCCAGCGCTTGATTCATCGGCCCAAAGCGCCTGTGGGAGCGGGTTTACCCGCGAATCAACCAGGCCACGCAATGGTGTCTGGATTGTTCGCGGGTAAACCCGCTCCCACAGGTGCTTGGCCGACGGTTATGCAGTCAGGCGTAGGTGTCGATGAACCGACCGAGCATTTCGTCGGACGCTTTGGCGACTTTCACGCCCAGTTCGACTTCATGCTTGCCCAGGGCGAGCTGCACAGTGCTGGTGGCCAGGTCTTGCTGCTGGCTGCGGTCTACACCACGCAGGCGCTCGGCCTGATAGCTGGTGGACTGGCTGGTGCCTGCGCGCTCGACGCCATTGCTGGCGATCTGGCCGGCGGCCTGGTCGACACGGTTCTGCCCGTTCTGGATGGCGCCGAGGCCTGCGTAGAAAGCAGAGCTGCCGGTGATTTCCATATCAGGACTCCACAAGACTGGGTGAAGGAAGAGGCCTCAATTAAAACAGCCCGGAAAGGAAATTACCCGTTTAAATCCTTAATAGCCCAGTGCCAGCTAATAGAATCAGGGCATTTTTCGTAACCGGATGTTCACCGAGCGATCAGTCAAGCAGGTCCAGATCCAGATGCTCGGCCACCGCCTCGGCTGCGGCAGGTTTCAGCCACGGCACCCGCCCCAGGCATGGCGCCGGCAGACGCTCGGCGAGGCTCGCCAGGTTCTCTTCTAGCCGCGAAGTCCGGGGGTCGACGATATTGGCCACCCACCCCGCCAGTTGCAGACCATCGCGGGCGATGGCCTCGGCACTGAGCAGCGCATGGTTGATGCAACCCAGGCGCACCCCCACCACCAGGATCACCGGCAGCTTCAAGGCAATCGCCAGGTCGGACAGGTTGGCATGATCGGACAAGGGCACCCGCCAGCCACCCGCCCCCTCGATCAGGGTGAAGTCGGCGCCGTGCCCCAGTACTTGCTGCATGGCGTCACGCAGCGTCGGCACGCTCAGTGCCACACCGGCTTCGCGTGCAGCCACATGCGGGGCGATGGCCGGTTCGAAGGCGAAGGGATTGACCTGCTCATAAGGCAGCTTGATCGAGCTTTCGTCGATCAGCGCCAGCGCATCACTGTTGCGCAGCCCCTTGGGGCTGACCGTGCATCCGGACGCCACAGGCTTGGCAGCCAGTGTGCTGCGCCCAAGGTTACGTGCTGCACGCAGCAGCCCGGCGGCGATGGTGGTCTTGCCGACATCGGTATCGGTACCGGCGATGAAATAGGCCTGGCTCATGTCACTCCTCTTCGCCTCTGCGCAATACCCCATAGACCACCTGATAGGTGGCAGGCAGGCCTTGGTCATCACGGAACTGCTCATAGGCCTGCAGCAGCCCCTGCATGCGTGCACGCCCGGTCAGGCCCGACGGGCGCCCGGGATTCAGGTTGTGCGCACCCAGCGCCTTGAGTTCGTGGGTCAGGCTGCGCACATCCGGGTAGTGCAGTACGTGGGGCAGGCGCTCCAGCCCGAGCAGGGTCAGGCCGCTGTCGGCGCACAGGCGCTGGTAATCCTCGAAGCGCCGGAACCGATTGACATGCACCATCCCATCCACCGCCTGCCAACTGGCACGCAACTCCTCCAGCGTGCCGACACACAGGCTGCTGAACGCCAGCACCCCACCCGGTCGCAACACGCGCCGGGCTTCGGCAAGCACGCTGGCGAACTGGTCGCACCACTGCACCGCCAGGCTGGAGAACACCAAGTCGAAAGCATCATCGCGCAGCGGCAGACGCTCGGCATCGCCCGCCACGTGATGATGCGCCCCGCCCTGCTCGCGAGCATGGCCCAACATGCCTTCGGCGATATCCACCGCCACACCGTGGGCAGCCTCGAAGCGGGCGGCCAGGGCCCGGCTGAAATGGCCAGTACCGCTGCCCAGGTCGAGCCAGCGGGTCGGCGTCATCGACGTCGGCAAGCGCGTGAGCAAAGCCTCACCCACCGCGCGCTGCAGGGCGGCAACGCTGTCATAGCTGGCCGCCGCGCGGGAGAACGAGGCCGCCACCTGGCGCTTGTCCGGCAGGGCACCGGGCAGGATCGGGCGGGAAAGATCAGTCATCACCACTCTCATGCAAGAAACTCTTGATACCCGCCGCCAGCTCCTGTGGGTACTCCTGCAGGAACGCGTGGGAACTGTCTTCGACCAGGCCGACTTCGACATCCGGCAGCAGCTCGCTGAGCGCCTTGGCCGCATCCGCCGGCACCAGGGCATCGCTGCCGGCGAACAGGTGCAGTTGTGGGCCGCCGTACTGTTCGAGCGCCTGGCGGGTGTCCAGCCTGGCCAGCACTTGCAGGCCGGTGGCCAGGTACAAGGGGTCGGTGTCCGGCACGCCCACGCCAAGCTGGCGCAGCAAGGTGCGGGGTTGCTGCGCGCCCTCGCTGCACAGCGTACGGAATCGCTTGAGGGTGACCTGGGGGTGGCTGCGACAACCATCGAGGAAGGTGCCGAAGGTGTCCTCGGCCATGCCGTGGGGCCAGTCGGGCCGGGCCACGAAACTGGGGTTGCTGGCCAACGTCAGCAAGCCGCAGCAGTGGTCGCCACGCTTGTGCGCCAGGGCGCTGGCCAGCATGCCGCCCAGCGACCAGCCACCCAGCCAGACATCCGTCGGCAGCTTGCGGTCGAGGTGATCGACCCAGGCCTGGACGTCATCGTCGGCCAGTTCCGGTAACGGCGCCAGTTCGATCTGCAGGCGTGGATCCTGTGCCCGCAGGCTGGCAGCCAGGGGTTCCAGTGAAGCAGTGCCCAGCCCCCAGCCGGGCAGGAGGATCAGTCGGTTACGCATCGGCGGACTCCAGCTGTGCATGACACTCGGCCAATGCATTCAACAATAGCTGGACCTGCGCTTCGCTGTGCGCGGCGCTCAAGGTTACCCGCAGGCGTGCACCGCCGGCCGGTACGGTTGGCGGGCGGATCGCGGTGACCAGCAAGCCCCGCGCGCGCAGCATCTTCGACAGCGTCAGTGCCCGCGCCGCATCGCCAACCAGGATCGGCTGGATCGCGGTCGGGCTGTCCATCAATGCCAGGCCGATCTGCTGCGCCCCCTGGCGGAACTGGCGGATCAACGCGCCAAGGTGCTCGCGCCGCCAGCGTTCGTCACGCAGCAGTTGCAGGCTTTTCAGCGTTGCGCAGGCCAGTGCCGGCGGCTGACTGGTGGTGTAGATGTAGGGACGGGCGAACTGCACCAGCGCCTCGATCAGGTCATCGCTGCCCGCGACGAACGCGCCGGCAGTACCGCAGGCCTTGCCGAGCGTGCCGATCAGCACCGGCACCTGGTCGATGCCCAACCCGAAGTGCTCGACGATACCGCCACCATTGGCGCCCAACGTGCCGAAACCATGGGCGTCGTCAACCATCAGCCAGGCGCCGTGCGGACGCGCCACTGCAGCCAGGGCGGGCAGGTCGGCAAGATCGCCGTCCATGCTGAACACGCCGTCGGTGACCACCAACGTGTCACCGGTCGCTTTATCCAGGCGGCTCGCCAGGCTGGCCGGATCGTTGTGCAGGTAGCGACTGAAACGGGCGCCGCTGAGCAGTCCGCCGTCGAGCAGGGAGGCATGGTTGAGGCGGTCCTGCAGCACCGTATCGCCCTGCCCCACCAACGCCGTGATAGCACCCAGATTGGCCATGTAGCCGGTGGTGAACAACAACGCACGCGGACGCCCGGTCAACTCGGCGATGGCCTCTTCGACCTCGTGGTGCGGCGTACTGTGGCCGACCACCAGGTGCGAGGCACCGCCACCGACGCCCCAGCGCTCGGCACCGTCACGCCAGGCAGCGATCACCTCGGGGTGGCTGGCCAGCCCGAGGTAGTCGTTGCTGCAGAACGCCAACAGGCGTTGCCCATCGACCACCACTTCCGGGCCTTGCGGGCTCTGCAGCAGGGGACGCTGCCGATACAGGTCCGCGGCGCGCCGTTCGGCCAGGCGTGCCGCCAGATCGAAGGCCATGCTCAGACCGATGCGGCGTTGTAGAACATCTCGCTGCTGCGCTGCTCGACCAGCGCCTGCTCGATGGCCGCCTGGTGCACTTCGTCGGCATGCTCTTCGCGCTCTTCAGGCTTGATCCCGAGGCGGGCGAACAGTTGCATGTCCTTGTCGGCCTGCGGGTTGGCGGTGGTCAGCAGTTTCTCGCCGTAGAAGATCGAGTTGGCACCGGCCATGAAGGCCAGGGCCTGCATCTGCTCGTTCATCTGCTCACGGCCCGCGGACAGGCGTACATGCGACTTGGGCATAAGGATGCGGGCTACCGCCAGCATGCGGATGAAGTCGAACGGGTCGACATCTTCGGCGTTGGCCAGCGGCGTACCGGCCACCTTCACCAGCATGTTGATCGGCACCGACTCCGGGTGCTCGGGCAGGTTGGCGAGCTGGATCAGCAGGCCTGCGCGGTCGTCCAGCGACTCGCCCATGCCGAGAATGCCGCCGGAGCAGATCTTCATCCCGGCATCGCGCACATAGGCGAGGGTCTGCAGGCGCTCGCTGTAGGTGCGGGTGGTGATGATGCTGGTGTAGAAGTCCGGCGAGGTGTCGAGGTTGTGGTTGTAGTAGTCCAGACCCGCCTGGGCGAGTGCCAGGGTCTGGTCCTGATCGAGCTTGCCGAGGGTCATGCAGGTTTCCAGGCCCAGGGCCTTGACCCCTTTGACCATCTCCAGCACGTAGGGCATATCCTTGGCGGAGGGGTGCTTCCAGGCGGCGCCCATGCAGAAGCGGGTCGAGCCGATGGCCTTGGCCCGGGCAGCCTCTTCCAGCACTTTCTGCACTTCCATCAGCTTCTGTTTTTCCAGCCCGGTGTTGTAGTGGCCGGACTGCGGACAATATTTGCAATCTTCCGGGCAGGCGCCGGTCTTGATCGACAGCAGGGTCGAGACTTGCACGCGGTTTGGGTCGAAGTGCGCGCGGTGCACGGTCTGCGCCTGGAACAACAGGTCGTTGAACGGCTGCTGGAACAGCGCCCTGACCTCGGCCAGGGACCAGTCGTGACGTGTTGTTGCATTTGTGCTGGCGCTCATCGGCGTTTCCTTATCTAGGCTCTGACAGGCGCCGGGACAGGAAAGCCCGCCAGCGCTTCACGGATAGCTCGCATAGTCAGGGAAGGCCCATGCACTGTCAACCAAACATAAAATCACTGGTTTACAAGTGGATAAATATTGAACAATTCTGCTTGCTCTGCGACGAACCTGCGCAACAGGCATATCCCCTGTGCCCGGCCTGCGAGCATGAGCTGCCCTGGCTCGACGAGCATTGCACGCGCTGCGCGCTGCCACTGGCGATGCGGGCGATGACCTGTGGCCAGTGCAGCCGCAGGCCACCGCCTTTCGAGCAGGTGATCGCGCCGTGGCACTACGGGTATCCGTTGGATACTGCAATCAGCCGCTTCAAGCACCGCAGCCAGTGGCCGCTGGGGCGGTTGCTGGCGGATCTGCTGGCGCAGGCCCTGCAGCATCGCTATGACGAGGGCCTGACAAAACCCGACCAGCTGTTGCCCGTGCCACTGGCTGCACGTCGACTGCGCCAACGCGGCTTCAACCAGGCCGCCATGCTCGCCCGCTGGCTGTCGAGCCAGTTGCACATCCCCTGCGACGAGCGCGTGCTACTGCGCCCACGCGACACTCCGGCGCAGCAGACCCTCGACGCCAAGGCGCGCTGGCGTAACCTGCGCCAGGCCTTTGCCATCGCACCGCACGCCGCGCTCGACGGATGCCATGTGGCCCTGGTCGACGACGTGCTGACCACCGGTGCCACTGCCCGAGCGCTGGCGAGCCTGCTGCGCAAGGCCGGGGCGCGCCGGGTCGATGTGTATTGCCTGGCACGCACGCCCAGGCCCGGCGGGGTTGACTAGACTCGGTCTCGAAGGCACTTTCGCCGCATCACACCGCCGGTAACCTGCCCCATGTCCCTGCCCGCCCTGCTTGCCCAGCACATCTTCCGTCGCCCGCAGCGCATCGCCTTGTTGCAGCACATCGCTGAACAAGGCTCGATCACCCGCGCCGCCAAGGCGGCCGGGATCAGTTACAAGAGCGCCTGGGATGCCATCGACGAGCTCAACAACCTCGCCGCCCAGCCGTTGGTCGAGCGCAGTGCCGGCGGGCGTGGCGGTGGCGGCGCCAAGCTGTCGACGGAGGGCGAGCGGGTCTTGCGCCTGTATCAGCGTCTCCAGGCGTTGCAGAGCGAAATCCTCGAATCCACCGAAGAACACAGCGACCTCGACCTGCTCGGCCGCCTGATGCTGCGCACCAGCGCTCGCAATCAATTGCGCGGGCAGATCAGCGGGCTGCGCCGCGAGGGGCGTTACGACCGGGTCAGCCTGGCACTGGGCGGCGGCCTGGAAATCGATGCGCTGATCACCCGGGACAGTACCGAACGGCTGGAGCTGACACTGGGAAGCACGGTGGTGGCCCTGCTCAAGGCCGGCTGGGTGAACGTGCTGGCTGACGCTGATCAGCCAGACGCCGAGAGCAATTGCCTGCACGCCCAGGTCGACGAAGTGCTGGCCGATGAAGGCGGCGGCAGTGAAATGCGGCTGGCGCTGGAGAACGGGCAGACGCTGTGCGCCTTTGCCGAACCGCAATGGCTGCAGCAGCAGGCAATCGTGGTCGGCAGCAGGGTGCGGGCGCAGTTTCATCCGTCGTTCGTGCTGCTGGGGGTGCCGGTGTAACGCGCAATGCGTTGGAGCGGGCTCGCACCGCGGTCACCCGAAGCGGCTACCTGGCATGCGACGTGATGGGCCTGAAGCATTGTAGTGGCTGGTTTACGGCCGCTTCGCGCCCGATCGCGGGACGAGCCCGCTCCCACAGGATGGACTGCCCCCAAGAAGTTGGACACACATCCAACCCTTGGGGGCAGTCCAGGAATGCTGGGAGCCTTGGCACCTGAAGCAACCATGGAATGCGTTACCATGCCACGCATGCATTCCCCTGCCGGAGCTCCCATGTCCCACCCCTTCGATACCCTCACCCCCGACCTGGTCCTGGACGCCGTCGAAAGCCTGGGCTTTCTCAGCGATGCCCGGGTGCTGGCGCTCAACAGCTATGAGAACCGCGTCTATCAGGTGGGCATCGAAGGTGAACAACCGCTGATCGCCAAGTTCTACCGCCCCGGGCGCTGGAGCGATGCGGCCATCCTCGAGGAACACCGCTTCAGCTTCGAACTGGCCGAGCACGAGGTCCCGGTTGTCGCCCCGCTTCAGCATGACGGTCGCAGCCTGTTCGAGCACCAGGGCTTTCGCTTCACCCTGTTCCCCCGCCGCGGCGGCCATGCGCCCGAACCCGGCAACCTCGACCAGTTGTATCGCCTCGGGCAATTGCTCGGACGTCTGCATGCCGTCGGCGCCACGCGCCCATTCGAGCATCGCGAGACGCTGGCTGTAGACAACTTCGGCCATGCCTCGCTCAAGACTCTGCTCGACGGCGATTTCGTCCCGCGCGAGCTGCTGCCGGCGTTCGAGTCGGTGGCCCGCGACCTGCTCAAGCGGGTCGAGGATATCTACCAACGCACGCCCTTCGAGGCGATCCGCCTGCATGGCGACTGTCACGCCGGCAACCTGATGCACCGCGACGACATCTATCACGTCGTAGACCTCGATGACTGCCGCATGGGGCCAGCGGTGCAAGACCTGTGGATGATGCTGGCCGGCAGCCGCGAAGAACGGTTGGCCCAGTTGGCCGAACTGGTCGACGGGTACGACGAGTTCCACGATTTCGACCCGCGCCAACTGGCGCTGATCGAGCCGCTGCGCGCCTTGCGCCAGTTGCATCACAGCGCCTGGCTGGCACGACGCTGGGACGACCCGGCGTTCCCGCGCAGCTTCCCCTGGTTCGGCCAGCCGCGCTACTGGGGCGACCAGATCCTGGCCCTGCGCGAGCAGATGGCCGCACTGGATGAAGCGCCACTGAAATTGTTCTAGTTGCAAGGCGTCACCTGTCTACAATAGGCGCCGCGATATCAGCTGCCAAAGCAAGGAATCTGCATGCACGCCGCAAACCCGCAGCGCGGATACATCCTGGGCCTCAGCGCCTACATCATCTGGGGCCTGTTCCCCCTCTACTTCAAAGCTATCCAGAGCGTCCCGGCGGTAGAAATCATCGTCCACCGGGTACTGTGGTCGGCGCTGTTCGGTTCGCTCCTGCTGCTGGTGTGGAAACACCCGGGCTGGTGGCGGGAGCTGCGCGACAACCCGCGGCGCCTGGCGATCCTGGCCCTGAGCGGCGCGCTGATCGCAGGCAACTGGCTGACCTACGTGTGGGCCGTGAACAACGGTCGCATGCTCGAGGCCAGCCTGGGTTACTACATCAACCCGCTGGTCAACGTGCTGCTGGGCATGCTCCTGTTGGGCGAACGCCTGCGCCGCCTGCAATGGCTGGCGGTCGGGCTGGCGGCGGCGGGGGTGGCGCAACAGGTGTGGCAGGTCGGTGGCCTGCCCTGGGTGTCGCTGGGGCTGGCGCTGTCGTTCGGTTTCTACGGCCTGATTCGCAAGCAGGCGCCGGTGGCGGCACTGCCGGGGCTGGTGGTGGAGACCTGGATGCTGGTGCCATTGGCACTGGGCTGGCTGCTGCTGCACCCGCAGGCCAACAGCGCCAACCTCGCGTTCTTCAGCAGCAGCGAAGCGCTGTGGTTGATGGCTGCGGGCCCGGTCACGCTGGTGCCGCTGGTGTGCTTCAACGCCGCCGCGCGCCACCTGCCCTACACCACCCTGGGCTTCCTGCAATACCTGGCGCCGACCCTGGTGCTGCTGCAGGCGGTGCTGCTGTTCGGCGAGCACCTGTCCTCGAGCACGCTGATCGCGTTCATGTTCATCTGGGCGGGCCTGGCGATCTACAGCGTCGATGCCTGGCTGAGCCTGCGCAAACGCGCCTGATCAAAAAACGATCAAGCCTCTGCAGGCCACGGAAAGCGTGGCCTGCAGCAAGGTCTCCAGAGGTTATCCACACCCTGATCCCCGTGCTTTGTGCACAACCCCCTGAAATATGGACATTTTTTGCTCAATCCGGTGCAGCCCGCGATTGGTCGGGGCTGGCGGGGAGTACCCTCAGGTTATCCACAGGGGCTTCCCCGTTAAACCGGGGATAACCTGCTATTCCTCCGGCCTGAGCTTCAACTCCACCATCAGGTCATCGGCGAGGCTTTCCAGCTTCTGCTGCAGGTCATCCAGCGACAAGGTCAGCGGCAAGGCCAGCAAGGCATCGGCGTGGAACAGCGGCTCGCTGCTCATCGGTGCCGGACGCACCTCGGTGGTAAAGCGCTCCAGGTTGACCCCCTGATCCGCCAGCAGCCGGGTAATATCGCGAACGATCCCCGGGCGATCATTGCCCACCAGCTCCATCGCGATCGGCTTCCAGGTGCAGGACGGCTCGATGCCGCTCTCGGCAATCAGCACGCGAATGCCATGATCGCCCAGCTTCTGCAGCGACTCGACCAACTCGTCGTAGTTTTCCGCCGGCACCGCAACCCGCAGGATCCCGGCGAACTGCCCGGCCATGCGCGACATGCGGCTTTCCAGCCAGTTGCCGTTGTGATCGGCGATGCACTGGGCGATGCGTTCGACCTGTCCGGCCTTGTCAGGGGCGATCACGGTGAGTACAAGATGATCCACGGGCCACTCCTCTACCTGCGCGTACAAGGGCATCGAATCAGTATAGGCAAGGCGCGGCAACCTGCCGCAGGGCGGACCACGCAACAAATCGTGTACCGTTTAGAGATTTATCTGGAACAATCCACAGGTTTTTTGCGAACATACTGCCTTCCAGTGTGACCCGATGCGACCAATAGGTCGCACAACGACGCTTTTAGTCTGATGTTCACCCGCCTACTGCATCATGTAGTATGCGCCAGCGCGGACTACAAAACGTCGTTTGGATGTCTGCCAAGGCGCCTGTGAAAATACGCGAATCGCCCGCCAGCCTGTCTGGCAGGCCGCACCCAGCCGCGCTCGGGCTGCATGACGAGGGCATGTACTGGCCGCGTGTTTAGAGAAGCGCTACAGGCTTAATACAGAAGAGCGAAATAGCTGAGCAGAGTGAGGCAAGCAATGACTGGATACGTTCAAGTCGGTGGCCTTCAGGTCGCCAAGGTCCTGTACGACTTCGTCAACGACGAAGCCATTGCAGGGACCGGCATCGTCGCCGAGCAGTTCTGGGCCGGTGCAGAGAAGATCATCAACGACCTCGCTCCAAAGAACAAAGCCCTGCTCGCCAAGCGTGACGAGCTGCAAGCCAAGATCGATGCCTGGCACCAGGCACGCCAGGGTCAGGCCCACGACGCCGCGACCTACAAAGCATTCCTCCAGGAAATCGGCTATCTGCTGCCACAAGCCGACGATTTCCAGGCCACCACGCAAAACGTCGATGAAGAAATCGCCCACATGGCCGGCCCGCAGCTGGTGGTGCCGGTGATGAACGCACGTTTCGCCCTGAACGCCGCCAACGCCCGCTGGGGCTCGCTGTATGACGCACTGTATGGCACCGACGCCATCAGCGAAGAAGGCGGCGCCGAAAAAGGCCAGGGCTACAACAAGGTACGCGGCGACAAGGTCATCGCCTCCGCCCGCGCCTTCCTCGATGAAGCCGCGCCCCTGGCTGCCGGCTCCCACGTCGACTCCACCGGCTATCGCATCGACGCCGGCAAGCTGGTCGTCGCCCTCAAGGGCGGCAGCAACAGCGGCCTGCGCGACGACGCCCAGCTGATCGGCTTCCAGGGCGACGCCGCAGCACCGACGGCCGTGCTGCTCAAGCACAACGGCCTGCACTTCGAGATCCAGGTCGACGCCAGCACCCCGGTCGGCAGCACTGACGCCGCCGGCGTGAAAGACATCCTGATGGAGTCGGCACTGACCACCATCATGGACTGCGAAGACTCTGTCGCCGCCGTCGATGCCAACGACAAGGTCGTCGTCTACCGCAACTGGCTGGGCCTGATGAAAGGCGACCTGGCCGAAAGCGTGAGCAAGGGCGGCAAGACCTTCACCCGGACCATGAACCCCGACCGCGAGTACGCAGCGCCCAACGGCGGCAGCGTCACCCTGCACGGCCGTTCGCTGCTGTTCGTGCGTAACGTCGGTCACCTGATGACCAACCCGGCGATCCTCGATGCCCAGGGCAACGAGGTTCCCGAAGGTATCCAGGACGGCCTGTTCACCAACCTGATCGCCCTGCACAACCTCAACGGCAACACCAGCCGCAAGAACACCCGTACCGGCAGCGTGTACATCGTCAAGCCGAAGATGCACGGCCCTGAAGAAGTGGCGTTCGCCGCCGAGATCTTCAGCCGCGTCGAAGACCTGCTGGGCATGCCGCGCAACACCGTCAAGGTCGGCATCATGGACGAGGAACGCCGTACCACGGTCAACCTCAAGGCCTGCATCAAGTCGGCAGCCGAGCGCGTGGTGTTCATCAACACCGGCTTCCTCGACCGCACTGGCGATGAGATCCACACCTCGATGGAAGCCGGCGCCATGGTGCGCAAAGGCGCCATGAAGAGCGAGAAGTGGATCGGCGCGTACGAGAACAACAACGTCGACATCGGCCTGGCCACCGGCCTGCAAGGCCGTGCCCAGATCGGCAAGGGCATGTGGGCCATGCCTGACCTGATGGCGGCGATGCTCGAGCAGAAGATCGCCCACCCGCTGTCCGGCGCCAACACTGCCTGGGTCCCTTCGCCAACCGCCGCGACCCTGCACGCGCTGCACTACCACAAGGTCGACGTCCAGGCACGTCAGCGCGAGCTGGCCTCGCGTACCCCGGCCTCGGTGGACGACATCCTGACCATTCCGCTGGCGGCCAACACCAACTGGTCGGCCGACGAAATCCGCAACGAGCTGGACAACAACGCCCAGGGCATCCTCGGCTATGTCGTCCGCTGGATCGACCACGGCGTGGGCTGCTCGAAGGTGCCGGACATCAACAACGTCGGGCTGATGGAAGACCGCGCCACCCTGCGCATTTCCGCCCAGTTGCTGGCCAACTGGCTGCGCCATGGCATCGTCACCCAGGCGCAGGTGCTGGAAAGCCTCAAGCGCATGGCGGCGGTGGTCGACAAGCAGAACGCGGGCGACGCCCAGTACCGCCCGATGGCACCGAACTTCGATGACAACATCGCGTTCCAGGCCGCGGTCGAGCTGGTCGTCGAAGGTGCGAAGCAGCCGAACGGTTACACCGAGCCGGTCCTGCATCGCCGCCGTCGCGAGTTCAAGGCGCGTAACGGGCTGTAAGTTACATCTACGACGGGGTCGCTTTGCGGCCCAATCGCGGCACAAGGCCGCTCCCACAGGCACAGTGCAAGGTTCGAAGCTTGCGCCGTACCTGTAGGAGCGGCCTTGTGCCGCGATTGGGCTGCGAAGCAGCCCTAGTCCTGCATTACTCGATCTTCAATTCTTTTTTCACCAACTCCAGCAATTTTCCCAGATCCACCGGTTTAAGCAGAAAATCCACCACCCCCAGGTGCATCACGTCCACCGCCTCTTTTACATCGGTGTCGCCCGAGACCACGATGATCGACAACGCCGCCCGGTCCGAGTCGCGAATCTGCCGAATCAGCTCCAGGCCATCCTCGGGCTCCATGCGCAGATCGGTGATCATCAGCGCGATGCGCGGTTCGTAGTGCAACTTGAACATCGCCTCCTGCGCACCATCGGCCACCATGCAGTCGATGCCACGGCTTTTCAGGTACAGGCTCAGGGCCTCGCTGTTCACCGGGTTGTCGTCCACCACCAGCACCACCGGCCTGGGCGCCACTGGCGCGCTCACCACGGCCAACGCCTCGCGCTCGGCGTCACTCAGTATTTCGTCATGCTCAGCCATGGCCATCTCGTCAAAAAAATCTCGTGCTAGGTTTAGGACCGCGAAAACCGGCGTAGCCTACCCACCTTTCGTCGGATCCTTGACAGCGACTCTCACCGATAGACTTACGTCCAATGGGCATCCACGGGCAGCCAGCCGACCATGGAGGCCGAAAACAACAAAGCCGATACCTATAGATAGATATATATAGTTCGGCGTAGCGATACGGTCAGCTTCATGAGCAAAAAGGACGCCTACACCCAGGCCGGCAGGACAGCGGTGCTGCAGAATATCCAGGGGACGCTGCAGTTTCTGCAGCGCTTCCCGCCGTTCAACCAGATGGAACAGGGCCACCTCGCCTACCTGGTGGAACAGTGCCAACTGCGTTTCTATGCCAGCGGCGAAAGCATCATCAAGCCTGCCGACGGACCCGTGGAACACTTCTACATCGTCAAGCAGGGCCGGGTGATGGGCGAGCGCCAGCATGTCACCGGCCCCGGCGTGGAAACCACTTTCGAGATCGCCAGCGGCGAATGCTTCCCCCTGGCCGCACTGCTCGGCGAACGGGCCACGCGCACCGAACACCTGGCCGGCGAAGACACCTTTTGCCTGCAATTGAACAAGGCGGCGTTCATCCGCGTGTTCTCGTTGTCCGGTGTGTTTCGCGACTTCGCCCTGCGTGGCGTCAGCAGCCTGCTCGACCAGGTCAACCAGCAGGTGCGCCAGCGCGCCGTGGAGACCCTGGGCACGCAGTATTCGCTCAATACGCCGCTGGGCGAGCTGGCCATGCGTCACCCGGTGGTGTGCACGCCCGACACGCCGCTGCGCGACGCGGTAAGGTCGATGCACGAACAACAGGTGGGGAGCATTGCCATCGTCGATGAGCAGCGCTTCCCCATCGGCATCTTCACCCTGCGCGACCTGCGCCAGGTGGTCGCCGACGCCAGCGCCGAACTCAGCGCACCGATCGACCGGCACATGACCGCCGCACCGTTCTACCTCAGCCCCCAGGCCAGCGCCTTCGATGCCGCCATGGCGATGACCGAGCGGCATATCGCGCATGTCTGCCTGGTCGACAACGGTCGCCTGTGTGGGGTGGTGTCCGAGCGCGACCTGTTCTCCCTGCAGCGGGTCGACCTGGTGCACCTGGCGCGCACCATCCGCCACGCGCCGCGCCTGGAGGTACTGGTGGCATTGCGCGGCGAGATCGGCCAACTGGTCGAGCGCATGCTCGCCCATGGCGCTTCCTCGACGCAGATCACCCAGATCATCACCCTGCTCAACGACCACACCGTGTGCCGGGTCATCGAACTGGCGCTGGCCGAACGCGGCGACCCCGGCGTGGCGTTCAGTTGGCTGTGCTTCGGCAGCGAAGGACGCCGCGAGCAGACCCTGCACACCGACCAGGACAATGGCATTCTCTTCGAGGCCCGCGACAGCGCCGAAGCCGATGCCATCCGCGCGCGCCTGCTGCCACTGGCGCAATACATCAACCACAACCTCGCCCAGTGCGGCTTCACCCTGTGCAAAGGCAATGTCATGGCCGGCAACCCCGAGCTGTGCCTGTCGCGTGCCGAATGGGCACGGCGCTTTGCCGGTTTCATCCGCGAAGCCAGCCCGGAAAACCTGCTGGGCTCAAGCATCTATTTCGACCTGCGCGTGGTCTGGGGCGACGAGCAAGGCTGCGAAGCGCTTCGCCAGGGCATCCTCGCCCAGGTTGCCGACAACCGCATCTTCCAGCGCATGATGGCTGACAACGCCCTGCGCCAGCGCCCGCCGGTCGGGCGCCTGCGCGAGTTCGTGCTGACCCGCCAGGGCAACGACAAGGCTGCCACCCTCGACCTCAAGGTCCAGGGCCTGACCCCCTTCGTCGATGGCGCCCGCCTGCTCGCCCTGGCCAACGGCATCGCTGCCAACAACACGCTGGAACGCTTGCGCCAACTGGTGGCCAAGGGCGTCATCGATGCCCTCGACGGCGCCGCCTTCGAAGAGGCCTATCACTTCATCCAGCAGACCCGCATGCAGCAGCACCAGCGCCAGAGTCGCGACAACCTGGCCTACTCCAACCGCGTCGACCCGGACAGCCTCAACCATCTGGACCGGCGCATCCTGCGTGAATCGCTGCGCCAGGCCCAGCGCCTGCAGAGCAGCCTGGCGCAGCGGTACCAGTTATGAAGCTGTTCGCCTGGCTGCGCCCCAACCCGCCCACTCTCGACGCCGACCTGCGCCAGCGCCTGGCGCTGCTGCCGCGCCCGATGCCGTCCAGCATGCAGACGCTGCGCGAGCAGCGCTGGGTGGTACTGGACCTGGAGACCAGCGGCCTCAACCTGAATCGCGACCAAGTGTTGTCGATCGGGGCCGTGGCCATCGAGGACGGCGGCATCGAACTGGGCCGCCAGTTCGAACGCACCCTGCGGCGTCCCGAGCAGAAAACCAACGCCAGTGTGCTGATCCATGGCCTGGGGCCCAGCGCCCTGGCGGCGGGTACCGACCCGGCCGAAGCCTTCGTCGAGTTGCTGGAGTTCATTGGCGACAGCCCGGTGCTGGCCTTCCACGCCCCATTCGACCAGGGCATGCTGGCCCGCGCCCTGAAGGACACCCTGGGCCATCGTCTGCAGCAGGTGTTCATCGACGTGGCGGAACTGGCGCCTATGCTCAACCCCGACACGGTGCTGCGTGAAGCAAGCCTGGACGATTGGGTGGCGCGCTTCGGCCTCGAGGTACAGGCGCGCCATCATGCCAGCGCCGACGCCCAGGTCACCGCCGAACTGGCCTTGATCCTGTTCAGCCAGGCACGACGCCAGCAACTGGACAGCCCGTTGCAACTGGAACAGCGGCTGAGGCAGTGGCGGCGGCGGGCTGTGCACAGCCATGGCCTGTAGGCAGATGGTGATCGTTTCACGGGTAAATCCGCTCCTGCTGGCATTCTGACCAGCGTCAATTGCATCCCCCCTCCCTCCTCTGCCACAATCGCGAATCATTATCGTTATATAACGCATTCTTCCCCGGGGAACGCCTTTGTCGTCTGCGCACAGCCCACATGCCGAGCTGGTCGGCAGCCTGTACCGCGACCACCGCAGCTGGCTGCTTGCCTGGCTGCAGCGCAGCACAGCCTGCCGCCAGCGCGCCGAAGACCTCAGCCAGGACACCTTCGTGCGCCTGCTCGGCCGCGAGCAACTGATCACGCCTCGCGAACCCCGGGCGTTTCTCGTCGCCGTGGCCAAGGGCCTGCTGTTCGACCATTTCCGGCGTGCCGCCCTGGAGCAGGCCTACCTTGCCGAGCTGTCGCTGCTGCCTGAAGCCGAGCAGCCTTCGCCAGAGACCCAGCACCTGATCCTCGAAGACCTCAAGGCCATCGACCGCCTGCTGTGCAAACTGTCGAGCAAGGCACGCACGGCGTTCCTGTACAACCGCCTGGACGGCATGGGCCATGCCGAGATCGCCGAGCGCCTGGGGGTGTCGGTGTCGCGGGTGCGCCAGTACATCGCCCAAGGCATGCGTCAGTGCTACGTGGCGTTGTACGGGGAGCCGACGTGAGCAATACGCCGGTCTCGGCCAAGGTCCTGGAAGCCGCCATCGCCTGGAAACTGTGCCTGGAGGGCGGCGACGGCACGGCCGATGAGCGCCACGAATTCACGCGCTGGCACGCCGCCAGCGAGGAGCATGCCCGCGCCTGGTTCCAGCTCGGCATGCTCGATCAACGCGTGGGCGCGGCTGCAGGCCCCGCCCGCCACGCCCTGCTGCAATCACGCGCCGGCCTGCGTCAGCGGGTTGGCAAACTCGGCGGCGGGCTGGCCGGGATGTTCCTGCTCGGTGGCCTGCTGGCCTGGGTCGGCGCCCCATCGCTGGCGCCCAGCTACTGGCTGGCCGATCAACGTACCGGAACCGGCGAGCTGCGCACCCTGCGCCTGGAGGACGGCACGCTGCTGAGCCTGGACACCCATACCGCAGTGGACATCGACTACGCGGGCGAACAGCGGGTGATCGTGCTGCACCAGGGGGAAATCTCCGTGGAAACCGGCCACGACGATCCGCGCCCCTTGTGGGTACGCACCGACGATGGCCGACTGCGCCCACTGGGTACGCGCTTTCTGGTCAGACGCGAAACCGCCGGCACACGCCTTGAGGTGCTGCAGGCCCAGGTTGCTGCGCAACCGCGCAACACGGGTAACGAAGAGGTGCTGAACGAGGGCCAGCAAGTCTTGATGCACAGCAACGGCCTCGGCCTGGTAGGTCCAGTCAGCGCCGGAGCCGACGCCTGGACCCGCGGCATGCTGGTGGTAGACAACGTGCGCCTGGCAGACCTGGTCGCCGAGCTCGGTCGTTATCGCAGCGGGCACCTGGGGGTGTCAGATGAGGTGGCCAACCTGCGCGTGACCGGCAGCTTCCCGCTGACCGATATCGATCTGGCACTGGCCTCGCTGGTGCCGGCACTGCCGGTGAAGATCGAACAGCGGACGCCCTGGTGGGTGACGGTAAGGCCTCGCTGAATCCAGCGAAGCCGTGCAGGCAAACTTTTTTCAAATAGCCCCTGTCACTTTCCAAATCTCGCTCGGCAAGGAAGCAGTTAGCACTTATCCGTCTAGGAGCCACTGCATGTCCCGTGCTGTCGAGTCTTACCTGCGTCCCAGCCTGATGGCCCTGGCCATAGGCCTTGCCACCCCTCTGGTCAGCCCCATGCTGCTGGCTGCCGAGCAGTCCAGCGTGCGGGCATACGACCTGCCCAGTGCACCGCTGGCCGGC
The DNA here is from genome assembly GCF_014268985.1 of Pseudomonas sp. RW10S2. Taxonomy (NCBI): domain Bacteria; kingdom Pseudomonadati; phylum Pseudomonadota; class Gammaproteobacteria; order Pseudomonadales; family Pseudomonadaceae; genus Pseudomonas; species Pseudomonas sp. RW10S2. The sequence goes on from NZ_JABWRO010000022.1 coordinate 51,388, forward strand.
ACCCTGAACCGGATCGCCAGCGAGGCCGGCATCGCCCTGGCCCTGGACCCGAGCCTGGCCAGCGGGCGGACCTCGGCACCGGTCCGTGGCACCTTCAATGGCATCGGCGCCCTGCAGGCCGCCCTGCGTGGCACCGGCCTGCAACTGCAGCAGGGCAGCGCAGGCAGCTACAGCCTGGTCGTCGTCCCGGAAGGCAGCCTGGCGCTACCGGAAACCAGCGTGAACGCGTCCAGCGACAGCGAAAGCGCCTGGGGCCCGGTAGATGGCTACCTGGCCAAGCGCACCGCTGCTGGCACCAAGACCGACACCGCACTGGTCGAGGCCCCGCGCTCGATCTCGGTTGCCACCCGCCAGCAGATGAGCGACCGCGGCGTGCACAGCCTCGATGACGCGGTGAAGTACATGCCGGGCATCGTTTCCGCCAGCTTCGGCAGCGATACCCGCTACGACTGGATGCGTGTACGTGGCTTCGAGCCGACCCAGTTCCTCGACGGCCTGCCACTGCCACGCGGCGTCTACGCCAACCCAAAGCCGGAAACCTGGAACCTCGACCGCCTGGCCCTGCTGCGCGGCCCGGCGTCATCGGTCTACGGCCAGACCCCGCCCGGCGGCCTGCTGGACATCGTCAGCCGCCGCCCACAAGCCGAAGCCGCGCATGAGATCGAAGTCCAATACGGCAGCGACAACCATCGCCAGATCAACTTCGCCAGCACTGGCAAGATCGACGATGAAGGCCGATTCCTCTATGGCGTCAGCGGTGTGATCCGCGACAGCGGCACGCAGATCGACCACATCGAAGACAAACGCTACAACATCGCCCCAAGCCTGACCTGGAACATCGACGAGGACACCTCGCTGACCTTCCTCAGCCAGTTCACCCGCGACGATACTGGCGTTACCAGTCAGTTCTACCCGATTCAGGGCACCAAGATCGACATGCCGTTCGGCAAGATCTCGCACCACAAGAACCTGGGCGATCCGGACTACGACTTCTACGACCGCACCTACTACGCCGTCGGCTACGCCTTCGAGCACCGCTTCAACGATGTCTGGCAGTTCCGCCAGAACCTGCGCTACACCAAGTCGGACCTGTCGTTCCAGACCGTGACCGTCAACAGCTACAACCCGACCTTCGGGATGGTGGTGGACGATCAGGGCAACACAGGGCGCGGTACCACCAATGTCGACGAGGATATCAGCCAGTTCGCCGTCGATAACAACTTCCAGGGCAACTTCAACACTGGAGCCATCAGCCATACCCTGCTGATCGGTCTGGATCACCAGCGCATGAACAACAACTACCTGGCTATCTTTGGTAGTGCGCCGGCGATCAACGTGAACAATCCGGTGTATGGCCTGCCCATCACCCGTCCGGATCGCTCCACGGCGTTCTACGACTACGACCAGAAAACCCGTCAGACCGGCCTCTACGTACAGGACCAGATGGCCCTCGACAACTGGCGCCTGACCCTGGGCGGACGTGAAGACTGGGTGCATACCGGCACCAAGTTCTTCAACAAGGGCGATGCAACCAACACCCAGCGCGACAAGAAGTTCAGCGGTAACGCCGCGATCAGCTATGTCTTCGATTCGGGCTTCGTGCCATATCTGTCCTATGCCGAGTCGTTCCAGCCCAGCAGCAAGGCCGACATCGACCCGACCAACAGCCTCAAGCCGACCGAGGGCAAGCAGTGGGAGCTGGGGGTCAAGTACCAGCCACCGGGCTCCAACACCTTGCTGACAGCCGCGGTGTATGACCTGACACAGAAAAACGTCGCGGTCACCAACAACATCGGCAACGTGACCGTCACCAGCCAGACCGGCGAGGTGAAGGTACGTGGCCTCGAGCTCGAGGCCATCTCCGATGTCACCGAGAACCTGAAGGTGATCGCGGCCTACACCCTGGCGAAATCGGAAGTGCAGGACGGCCAGTTCAAAGGCAACCGCCTGCAGTTGATGCCCAACCAGCAAGCCTCGCTGTGGGCCGACTACACCTGGCACAGCGGCGTGCTCGACGGCTTCGGTATCGGCGGCGGTGCGCGCTACACCGGTAACACCTACGGCGACCAGGGCAACACCTACCTCGGCAAGGCCAAGGCCTACACCGTGTTCGATGCCTCGGTGCATTACGACCTGGGCCGCCTGGACAACAGCCTCAAAGGCGCTTCGGTGGCAGTCAATGCCACCAACCTGCTGGACAAGGACTACATTTCGACCTGCGATTCGTTCTACTGCTACTACGGCGACCAGCGTAGCGTAGTCGTCAGCGCCAACTACAAGTTCTGAGTGGCGCATCGCGGGGCAAGCCCGCTCCCACAGGAT
>NZ_JABWRO010000220.1:0-3000 GCF_014268985.1 Pseudomonas sp. RW10S2
GCCCGATGCCATGGCATCGGGCTTTTCTTTACAGCGCGGGCTCAGGCGTCGAGCAGAATCGACGTCCCGGTCATCTCCGCCGGCTTTTCCAGGCCCAGCAGCTTGAGCATGGTCGGTGCCACGTCGGCCAGCACGCCGCCCTCACGGACTTTGACGCTGCGCTTGCCGACATAGATGAACGGCACCGGCTCGGTGGTGTGGGCAGTGTGCGCCTGGCCAGTGGACTCGTCTTCCATCTGCTCGACGTTGCCGTGGTCGGCGGTGATCAGCGCTTCGCCCCCCACCTTGTCCAGCGCCTGGACGATGCGCCCGACACAGCCATCCAGCGCTTCGACCGCCTTGACCGCAGCACTGAACACGCCGGTGTGCCCGACCATGTCGCCGTTGGCGTAGTTGACCACGATCACGTCGTAACGCTGTTGCTCGATGGCCTCGACGATACGGTCGGTCACTTCCGGTGCGCTCATTTCGGGCTGCAGGTCGTAGGTGGCGACTTTCGGCGACGGAATGAGGATGCGCTCTTCGCCTTCGAACGGCTCTTCGCGTCCGCCGGAGAAGAAGAAGGTCACGTGGGCGTACTTTTCGGTCTCGGCGATGCGCAGCTGGGTCTTGCCGTTCTTGGCCAGGTACTCGCCCAGCACATTGTTCAGGCTGGCTGGGGCGAAGGCGGCAGGGGCGGGGATCTTCGCCGAATACTGGGTCAGGCCGATGTAGGCCGCCAGTTTCGGCAGGCGCGCACGGGGGAACTCGTTGAAGTCGGCCTCGACGAACACCCGCGACAGTTCGCGTGCGCGGTCGGCGCGGAAGTTCATGAAGATCACCGCGTCGCCGTCTTCGACCTTGACCGCCTCGCCGATGCGGGTGGCCTTGACGAATTCGTCGCTCTCATCACGTGCATAGGCTGCTTCCAGCCCAGCCACGGCGCTGTCGGCGCTGTACTCGGCGGTGCTGTCGACGATCAGGTTGTAGGCGGCGCTGACGCGGTCCCAGCGGTTGTCACGGTCCATGGCGTAGTAGCGGCCGATCAGGCTGGCGATGCGGCCCTTGCCCAGCTTGGCGAAGGTCGCGTCGAGCAGTTCGATGGACGACTGGGCACTGCGCGGCGGGGTGTCGCGACCGTCGAGGAAGGCGTGCAGGTAGATTTTCTCGGCGCCACGCTGCGCGGCCAGTTCGGCCATGGCGACGATATGGTCCTGGTGGCTGTGCACGCCGCCGTCGGAGAGCAGGCCCAGCAGGTGCACGGCCTTGCCGGCGGCAACTGCCTTGTCCACGGCGCCGGTGAGCACCGGGTTTTCGAAGAATTCGCCGTCGCGGATGGCCTTGGTGACCCGGGTGAAGTCCTGGTACACCACACGGCCGGCGCCGAGGTTCATGTGACCGACTTCGGAGTTGCCCATCTGCCCGTCCGGCAGGCCGACATCCATGCCGGAACCGGAGATCAGGCCATGCGGCTGGGTGGCGCGCAGGCGGTCATAGACCGGTGTGTTGGCGGCGTAGATGGCATTGTATTCGGGGCTTTCGCTGTGACCGAAACCATCCAGGATGATCAGGACCAGGGGCTTGGGCGTGCTCGTCATCAATCAAACTCACGGTTGTTCAAAGATGATAAAGACACGCATTTTAGGGCAAATCGGCCAGCGACGGCGAATATTCGTCGGTTCGCACGACCAGCGTCCCGACGGGTTGCAGATGAAGGCTGGTTCCGAGCCGGCCCGGCGGGCTTTGGCGGGCATGGGTGGCTGTGTATACTGGCCGGCATTTTCAATCGCCTGGAACACCCCTGATGGTTGCTCACTTGATTCAATTCGCGACAGATCACTTCATCCTGGTTGCGATCTTCTTCGTCCTGCTGATCCTGCTGCTGGTCAATGAAATCCGCCGCGGCGGCCAGAGCCTGAGCAACGGCCAGCTGACCGCGCTGGTCAACGCCGAGAAGGGCGTGGTGATCGATATCCGTCCAAGCAAGGAATACTCCGCCGGCCACATCGTCGGTGCGCTGAACATTCCGCAGGACAAAGTCGTCGGCCGCATTGCCGAGCTGGAAAAGCACAAAGAAAAGACCCTGATCATCGTCGATGCGATGGGCCAGCAGTCCGGCACCGTCTGCCGTGAGCTGCTCAAGGCTGGCTTCACCGCTGCCAAGCTCAGCGGTGGCGTGTCCAGCTGGAAAGCCGATAACCTGCCCCTGGTGAAGTGATATGAAGCCCGTCATCGTCTACTCCAGCGACTACTGCCCCTACTGCATGCGCGCCAAGCAACTGCTGGCGAGCAAGCAGGTGGCGTTCGAGGAAATCCGCGTCGACGGCAAGCCGCAGCTGCGCGCCGAGATGGCGCAGAAGGCCGGGCGTACCTCGGTGCCGCAGATCTGGATCGGCAGCACCCACGTTGGCGGTTGCGATGACTTGTTTGCGCTGGAGCGCTCGGGCAAGCTCGACGCCCTGCTCGAGGCCTGATTCACGCCTCTTTCAACCATTTTCAGAAAAGGATCTGCCATGACTGACCAACAGAACAACGGCGCCGCCGAAGAGAACAATCCACAATTCTCCCTGCAGCGCATCTACGTGCGTGACCTGTCGTTCGAAGCCCCGAAAAGCCCGCAGATCTTCCGCCAGCAGTGGGAACCGAGCGTCGCGCTGGACCTGAACACTCGTCAGAAGGCCCTGGAAGGCGACTTCCACGAAGTCGTGCTGACCCTGTCGGTTACCGTCAAGAACGGTGAAGAAGTCGCCTTCATCGCTGAAGTTCAGCAGGCAGGCATCTTCCTGATCTCGGGCCTGGACGCGGCGTCGATGAGCCACACCCTGGGTGCGTTCTGCCCGAACATCCTGTTCCCGTATGCGCGTGAAACCCTCGACAGCCTGGTCACCCGCGGCTCGTTCCCGGCGCTGATGCTGTCGCCTGTGAACTTCGATGCCCTGTATGCCCAGGAGCTGCAGCGCATGCAGGAAGCTGGCGAAGCGCCTTCCCTGCAGTAATCGTTTTCGCGCGACACAAAAAAAA
>NZ_JABWRO010000221.1:0-2885 GCF_014268985.1 Pseudomonas sp. RW10S2
CTATCGCGGGACAAGCCCGCTCCCACAGGGCCCCGCTGATTTCGAAACCAGCGGGGCCCTGTGGGGCTTGTCCCGCGATGAGGCCACTGCAAGTGTCACAGGATGGTGACATTCAGGCAGGCCTTCGTGACATGCCCGCCGGGGCGGCTGGCTAGAATTCGCTGACGACAGGCACCCGGCCTGTCCCTGGCAAGGATTGAGCAGGTGATGGACAGCGTTGATTTCCCTTTCTGCAGTTGGCTCGACTCCCCGGTTCACAACGCCTGGCTGGTCGCCGAGGGCCAGCGCCTGGTGACCTTCGCCAAGGCCTCGCGCCTGCCAGACGGCTTCGGCAGCCTCGATGCCCATGGCCTGCTGCCCGACAGTGCGATCGCCGAAACCCTGCACACTGCGCGCATGACCCACTGCTTCGCCATGGCGCATGTGCAGGGCATCCCTGGCTGCTTGCCGCTGGTGGAGCACGGCGTCGCAGCACTGCTCGCAGGGCCGTTGCGCGATGCGCGGGATGATGGCTGGTTCGCCCGCGCCGACGGTGAGGGCGACACCGGCAAGACCGCCTACCTGCATGCCTTCGTCGCCTTGGCCGCCAGTTCTGCGACAGTCGCCGGTGCACCAGGCGCCGAGCAGTTGCTCGGCGCGGCCATCGCGATCATCGAGACGCGCTTCTGGAGCGAGGAGGAGGGCGCCCTGCGCGAGTCCTTCGCCCGTGACTGGACGCAGCCGGAAGCCTACCGTGGCGCCAACAGCAACATGCACGCCACCGAGGCTTTCCTCGCCCTGGCCGATGTCACTGGCCACACGCACTGGCTAGACCGTGCCCTGCGTATCGTCGAACGGATCATCCACACCTATGCCGCTGGCAATGACTTCGCTGTCATCGAGCATTTCGACGTGCACTGGCAGGCGCTGCCCGAGTACAACCACGACAACCCCACCGACGGCTTTCGCCCCTACGGCACCACGCCCGGTCATGCCTTCGAGTGGGCACGCTTGGTCCTGCACCTGGAGGCCGCGCGCCAGCGTGCCAGCCTGCCCGCCCCGCAGTGGTTGCTGAGCGACGCGCGCGGGCTGTTCGCCAATGCCTGTCGTCACGCCTGGCACGCTGATGGCGCGCCGGGCATCGTCTACACCCTCGACTGGCAGAACCGGCCAGTGGTCCGGGCGCGCCTGCACTGGACCCACGCCGAAGCCTGTGCGACGGCTGCAGCGTTGTTGCGTCGTACCGGGGAAGGTGAATACGAGCAGTGGTACCGGCGCTTCTGGGACTTCATCGACAGCCATTTCATCGATCGCGTCCACGGCAGCTGGCACCATGAGCTGGACCCGCAGAACCGCCCTGGCGCAAGCATCTGGGGCGGCAAGCCCGATCTCTACCACGCCTACCAGGCGGTGCTCCTGCCGCGCCTGCCGTTGGCACCAAGCCTGGCCACTGCGCTGGCCCTGGGCAATGTAACCAAGTGATGACATTCGCGCATCGCTTCGTTACCTGCCCTGGTCTGCGCGCTCATTAGACTTCATGCAACGCAAGCGAACGACTTGCACCGCATAACAACAAGAAAGGTATACCGATGAATTCCACTCTGCGCCTCGCCGCCGCTATTTCCCTCGCCTCGCTCATGCCCCTCAGCGCCTTGGCCGCCGAATCCAAAGGCAGCGTCGAGGTGGTGCACTGGTGGACCTCCGGTGGCGAGAAAGCTGCCGTTGATGTCCTCAAGGCCCAGGTCGAGAAAGACGGCTTCACCTGGAAGGACGGCGCTGTTGCCGGTGGCGGTGGTTCCACCGCGATGACCGTGCTCAAGAGCCGCGCCGTCGCCGGCAACCCGCCCGGCGTTGCCCAGATCAAGGGCCCGGACATCCAGGACTGGGCGGCCACCGGCCTGCTCGACAGCGATGTGCTCAAGGACGTCGCCAAGCAGGAGAAGTGGGACAGCCTGCTCGACAAGAAGGTCGCCGACACCGTCAAGTACGAAGGTGACTACGTCGCCGTGCCGGTGAACATCCACCGCATCAACTGGCTGTGGATCAACCCTGAGGTGTTCAAGAAGGCCGGCATCGACAAGGCGCCGACCACCCTCGACGAATTCTATGCCGCAGCCGACAAGCTCAAGGCCGCAGGCTTCATTCCCCTGGCCCACGGTGGCCAGCCATGGCAGGACAGCACCGTGTTCGAGAACGTGGTGCTGGCGGTGATGGGGGTGGAGGGCTACAAGAAGGCCCTGGTCGACCTCGACGAAAAAGCCCTGACCGGCCCGGAGATGGTCAAGGCCCTGACCGAGCTGAAGAAGGTCGCCACCTACATGGACCCTGACGGCAAGGGCCAGGACTGGAACCTCGAAGCCGCGAAGGTCATCAACGGCAAGGCCGGCATGCAGATCATGGGCGACTGGGCCAAGAGCGAGTGGACCCTGGCCAAGAAGACCGCCGGCAAGGACTACCAGTGCGTACCCTTCCCCGGCACTGACAAAGGCTTCCTGTACAACATCGACTCGCTGGCGGTGTTCAAGCAGAAGAACGAAGGCACCACTGCAGGCCAGCAGGACATTGCCAAGCGTGTGCTGGGTGAAGACTTCCAGAAGACCTTCAGCATTAACAAGGGATCGATCCCGGTGCGCAACGACATGCTGGCCGACATGAGCAAGTATGGCTTCGACAGTTGCGCCCAGACCGCTGCCAAGGACTTCCTGGCAGACGCCAAGTCGGGTGGCCTGCAGCCGAGCATGGCGCACAACATGGCGACCACGCTTGCCGTGCAGGGGGCGTTCTTCGATGTGGTGACCAACTACATCAACGACCCGAAGGCCGATCCGGCCGATGCGGCGAAGAAGCTCAACGCAGCGGTCAAGGCCGCCCAATAACGGCCCAATCGCGGGACAAGCCCGCTCCCA
>NZ_JABWRO010000222.1:0-2878 GCF_014268985.1 Pseudomonas sp. RW10S2
CGCGGGCAAGCCGAAGCGCCGAACCGCCGCTGCGACTTGCCCGCTGAAGAAGATCTACTCTTCCTTGCCCTTGTTGCGCACCGCACGCTGCAGCTCGCGGTTGGAGTCGCGCTCGCGCATCGTGTCGCGCTTGTCGAACTCCTTCTTGCCCTTGCCGAGCGCGATTTCGCACTTGATCAGGTGCTTGCTCCAGTACAGCGCCAAGGCCACGCAGGTGTAGCCTTTCTGCGCCACGGCAGCTTCCACGCGCTCGAGCTCGCGCTTGTTCAGCAGCAGCTTGCGGGTACGCATGGGGTCGGCGATGACGTGGGTGCTGGCGGTGTTCAGCGGGGTGATGTGGCTGCCGAACAGCCAGGCTTCGCCATCCTTGAGCAGCACGTAGCTGTCGGTCAGGTGCGCCTTGCCGGCCCGCAGGCTTTTTACTTCCCAACCGGACAGGACCAGCCCGGCCTCGAACTTGTGTTCGATGAAGTAATCGTGTCGCGCTTTCTTGTTCTGCGCGATGGTCCCGGTCGGATGTTTCTTTTGCTTAGCCATAGGGGCGGCATTATAGGCAGTCGCCACGTCCTCTGGCTATGGGGTTCGGTGCGCTTGAGCCTGCAGGATGAATCCCGGACAATGCAGGCCTCGTTCCGTTGCACGGAACCGTTCCGAAGCGCTGTGATGCGCTGCCGCCCAGCTTGGAAGTGATGCCTGGATGACTACCCATATTCAACGCTCCGCCCTGCTGCCATACCCTGCCCAGGCGCTCTACGACCTGGTCAACGACGTGGCCAGCTACCCTGAGTTTCTTCCCTGGTGCTCGGACTCGACGGTGCTCGAGGCGAGTGACACCCACATGCGGGCGAAGCTGGAGGTGGCCAAGGGCGGCATGAGCCAGCAGTTCGTCACGCGCAATGTGCTGGTGCCGGGGCAATCCATCGAGATGAACCTGGAAGAAGGACCCTTCACCCAGTTGCATGGCGTATGGGTGTTCAAGGCGCTGGGCGAAAAAGCCTGCAAGATCAGCCTCGACCTGTCGTTCGATTATGCCGGGCCGCTGGTGCGCGCCACCCTCGGGCCATTGTTCAACCAGGCAGCCAACACCCTCGTCGATGCCTTCTGCCAGCGCGCCAAACAGCTTCATGGCTGAGACCCTGCGTATCGAGGTGGCCTACGCGACTGCCGAGCGCCAATGGCTGCTGGCGTGTCTGGTGCCGCATGGCGTGACGCTGCGTGAGGCCTTGCGGTTGTCTGGCATTGCTGCGCAAGTGCCAGGGCTGGATATTGAAAGCTGCCCGGTGGGCGTGTTTGGCAAGGTCGTTGCCGAACCGCATCAGCGTCAGGTAGAGGAGGGTGAACGCCTGGAAATCTACCGGCCGCTGCTGGTGGACCCGAAGGCGATGCGCAGACAGCGAGCCGAAAAGGCCAAGGCTGCACGCGGGTAAGGTTGTTGCTGTATACGCTGCGCAATAAAAAGCCCGGACCATGTCCGGGCTTTTTCATGGGCCATGCCGTTATTGCGGCGAGGTCTCCAGTGGCGCCGGCGTAGGCACCGGGGTCGTCTCGATGGTGTCGATTTCGCGCTGGATCGACTCTTCCGTCGAGCCAGCCTTGGCTGGTTTTTCCGGCTGTTGAGACGGCTGGTTGGCCGGGCTGACGGTCGTGGTGCTGCTGCCGCCCAGGATTTCCTGGTCGCGGCTTACGCCCGGCATGAAGTCGCCGGAAAGGCTGACCAGTTGGTCGCTCTCGTTGAAGAAGATACTCATGCGCTCCTGCTGGCGCTTACCGCCGCCAGGCTGGATGCTGTAGAGATAATCCCAGCGATTGGTGTTGAAGGTGTCCTGCAGGAGTGGGTTGCCCATGATAAACCTTACTTGCCGTCGGGTCATTCCGGGGCGCAATTGGTCTATCATGTCCTGCGTGACGACATTGCCCTGCTGGATGTCGATTTTGTAAACCCCGGGAAACGAGCAACCGGCGAGTGCGAGCAGTCCCACGAGGGTGAGGCTGGTTAGCAAGAGCTTGGTGTTTTGCATCGGTGGGCGACTTCCACTATCTTGGCTGGACAACGTAAACCCCGATCATACCCGTATTAAGAGAAGCTGCGAAGCAGCATCGGCGAGAAAGCTGACCATGGTTGAAAATAGCGAATTGCGCAAAGCCGGTCTCAAGGTGACCCTGCCTCGAGTCAAGATCCTTCAGATGCTCGATTCGACCGAGCAGCGTCACATGAGCGCCGAGGATGTTTACAAGGCGCTGATGGAAGCGGGTGAGGATGTCGGTCTGGCGACCGTCTACCGCGTACTGACCCAGTTCGAAGCTGCGGGTCTGGTGGTTCGCCACAACTTCGATGGCGGCCACGCGGTGTTCGAGCTGGCCGATGGCGGACACCACGACCATATGGTCAACGTGGACACCAGCGAAGTGATCGAATTCATGGATGCGGAGATCGAGCGCCGCCAGAAAGAGATCGTCGCCGAACATGGCTACGAGCTCGTGGACCACAATCTGGTCCTGTATGTGCGTAAGAAAAAGTAACGATTTCGATCGTTATTAACAGCAAAGGCGACCTTCGGGTCGCCTTTGTGCTTTCTGGCGCGGGTCGAGGAGTGAGCTGCCTCAGGCCTTGCCGCTGACTACCATCTTGCGCGCATGCGCCAGGGACTCTTTGGTCAGGTCTATCCCACCCAGCATGCGTGCCACTTCTTCGACCCGCTCGCGCTTGCCGAGGCTGGCCACGGCGGTATGGGTGGTGTCGCTGTTGCGTACCTTGTGCACGAACAGGTGATGGTGCCCTTGGGCTGCAACCTGCGGCAGGTGGGTGACGGTCAGGACCTGGCCGCGCTCGCCCAGGCGGCGCAACAGTTGGCCGACGATCTCGGCGGTCGGGCCGCCG
>NZ_JABWRO010000223.1:0-2814 GCF_014268985.1 Pseudomonas sp. RW10S2
GGACAAGCCTGCCTCTACAGGGTATGGTTCGGTCTGCGCACCCGTTCTCGCAGGGATATCCCCGCCCTTTTCCTATGCAATCCAGCAGCCCGTGGCTATCATGCCAGCCTTATTTCAAGTCGAGACTGGCATGCTGAAGTTGTTGAATCTCCTCAAGGATGGCCGGTTTCATTCTGGCCAGGCCCTGGGGGAAGCCTTGGGGGTGAGCCGCAGCGCCGTGTGGAAGCAGCTGCAGCACCTGGAAAGCGAGCTGAACCTCACCATTCACAAGGTGCGTGGTCGTGGATACCAGCTTGCTACGCCATTGAGCCTGCTCGAGGCTTCGGCGATTGCTGCATTCACTCAGGGTGAGCAGTGGCCTGTTCTTGTTCATGACTCAATAGATTCGACCAATGCCGAGGCTCTGCGTCTGATCGGGCAGGGCCAGGCTGCGCCCTTCCTGGTGCTTGCCGAGCGCCAGAGTGCTGGTCGTGGTCGGCGTGGCCGACACTGGGTCAGCCCATTCGCCGAAAATCTCTATTACAGCCTGGTGCTTCGGGTGGAGGGGGGCATGCGCCAGCTCGAGGGGCTGAGCCTGGTCGTTGGCCTGGCGGTTATGCGTACGCTACATGCCCTCGGTGTAAAAGGTGCGGGGCTGAAGTGGCCGAATGACGTTCTTGTTGGTAACAAGAAGATTGTCGGCATTCTCCTGGAGCTGGTTGGCGACCCCGCGGATGTCTGTCACGTTGTGCTGGGTATCGGCATCAATGTGAACATGCAGAGCAATGATCAGGTCGACCAGCAGTGGACGTCGATGCGTCGGGAGACTGGCGAGCTCATCGATCGCAATCGTCTGGTTGCGCAGTTGAACCAGCAATTGCAGCATGAGCTTTCGCGCCATCGTCGCTATGGCTTCGCTGCTTTCCAGGAAGAATGGGAGCAGGCGCATCTGTGGCAGGGGCGCAAGGTCTCGCTGATCGCCGGCAATCAGACGGTCGATGGCATTGTGCTGGGTGTGGACGGGCAGGGCGGTCTGCGCATGGATGTCGAGGGTGTGGAGAAGAGCTTCAGTGGTGGAGAGCTCGGGTTGAGGTTGCGCGATGATTCTTGAGCTCGATTGCGGTAACAGCTTTATCAAGTGGCGTGTGATTCATGCTGCAGATGCCACCATCTTGGGGGGCGGCATCGTTGATTCGGATCAGGCGCTGTTGGCTGCCGTCAGTGGGCTGGCTGCGGCACGCCTGGCGGGCGCACGAATGGTCAGTGTGCGCAGCGAGGAAGAAACCGATGCGCTGTGCGAGGCGATCAGGCAAGCCTTCGCGGTCGAAGTGCGGGTTGCGCGTCCTGTTGTCGAAATGGCGGGTGTGCGCAATGGCTATGAAGATCATGAGCGCCTGGGCATGGACCGCTGGCTTGCCGCCCTCGGTGCATTCCACCTGGCCAAAGGGGCTTGCCTGGTGATGGATTTCGGCACAGCCGCCAAGGCGGATTTCGTAGCGGCCGATGGTCAGCATCTGGGTGGATACATCTGTCCGGGGATGCCGTTGATGCGTAGCCAGCTGCGGACGCACACCCGCCGTATTCGTTATGACGATGCCTCGGCCGAGCGCGCGTTGAGCAGTCTTGAGCCTGGGCGCTCCACGGTCGAGGCGGTCGAGCGCGGATGCGTCCTGATGCTGCAGGGTTTCGCCCGCACGCAGATCGATCAGGCGCGCGCCCTCTGGGGTAGTGAGTTCAGCGTCTTCCTCACGGGAGGTGATGCGCCCCTGGTCCAGGTGTCTGCACCTGGTGCGCGGGTTGTACCGGACCTGGTCTTTGTTGGCCTGGCGATGGCCTGCCCCTTGAGTTGAGGTGCCTATGCGTTGGTTGTTTCTGCTGTTGGTAGTGCTAAATGCCGTCTATTACGTGTGGCGCCAGCAGGAGGCGCCGGTACGGGTCAAGGAGGTTGCACCCCTTTCCCTCTACAAGGGAAGTCAGCAGGAGATCCGTCTGCTTCGGGAGACGGGAGCGGCAGCTCCCGCCAGGCGCAGAGATGAGTGCCTGGTGGTGGGGGGATTTGCCGGGCAGGATGAGCTGGTAGCGTTGCGTCAACGGTTGCTGAGCCTCGATATCGCCGCTCAGCCGGTGCAGGGGCAGTTGGCTGGCGCGGACGGCTTCTGGCTCAAGGTAAGCCCTGACAGCGAGCGTTTGCTGGATGAGGCGGTCCTCGCCAGTCTTTCCAGTGATTTCAAAGACTTAAAACATAAAATTATTTTCTGCCAGGGTATTGCAACTGGCGAATAGCTTGATAGAATGGCGCCCGCTTCGCAGGGAACACCGCTCAGGTGGTGGTACCGGAAGCGTAGTCAAAGCAGCTAACTTTCAGATTTAATTGAAAAAATGCTTGACTACAGGCCGGCAGGTAAATAGAATGCCCGCCACATCTGGAGGGATTCCCGAGCGGCCAAAGGGGACGGACTGTAAATCCGTTGCGAGAGCTTCGAAGGTTCGAATCCTTCTCCCTCCACCAGTTTTAGCGAGAGCCGCAAGCTCCGCGGGTATAGTTTAGTGGTAGAACCTCAGCCTTCCAAGCTGATGATGCGGGTTCGATTCCCGCTACCCGCTCCAAGTTTGCTGTTTTGGCGCAAAGAGTTTCGCTCTTGTAGCTCAGTTGGTAGAGCACACCCTTGGTAAGGGTGAGGTCAGCGGTTCAAGTCCGCTCAAGAGCTCCATATAAACAAGGCAGATATGAAAATATCTGCCTTTGTTTTATCAGGGTAGTAACTATTTCTTCTGCGGAGGACTGTATCGATGGCTAAGGAAAAGTTTGATCGTTCCCTTCCCCACGTTAACGTC
>NZ_JABWRO010000224.1:0-2792 GCF_014268985.1 Pseudomonas sp. RW10S2
AGTCGGGGCGCCGAACCGCCGCTCCTACGGTGGCTGGGCTTGCCCGGGAAAGAGCGAACCGGTCAGAGCACCTGGCGCAGGAACGCCTGGGCCCGCGGATCCTTCGGCGCCGTGAAGAACGCTGCGGGTGCCGAATCTTCCAGCAACTTGCCATGGTCGAAGAACAGCACCCGGTCAGCCACTTCACGGGCAAAGCCCATCTCGTGGGTCACGCAGACCATGGTCATGCCTTCCTGAGCCAAGGTCTTCATGACATCCAGCACCTCACCGACCATTTCCGGGTCGAGTGCCGAGGTCGGCTCGTCGAACAGCATCACCTTCGGGTCCATCGCCAGGGCACGGGCGATGGCCACCCGCTGCTGCTGCCCACCGGACAGGCGAGAGGGGTATTCATTGGCCTTCTGGCCGATGCCGACCTTCTCCAGCAACGCACGGGCCTTGGCTTCGCGGTCGGCCTTGCTGCGCTTGCGCACCACCTTCTGCGCCAGGCACAGGTTCTCCAGCACGGTCATGTGCGGGAACAGGTTGAAGTGCTGGAACACCATGCCGACTTCACGGCGGTAGGCGTTGATGTCGGTCTTGGGGTCTTCCAGGCGCAGCCCGTCGATGGCCACGTGGCCTTCGTCGAAATGCTCCAGGCCATTCAGGCAGCGCAGGAAGGTCGACTTGCCCGACCCCGAGGGGCCCAGCACCACCACCACCTCGCCCTTGGCGACCTGGGTGGAGACGTTGTCCACCGCACGCACCACCTGGCCGCGGGTGTCGAAGACTTTCAGCAGGTCACGGACTTCAATCACTTTGCGCAAGCCTCCGCTCGAGCCGGCTGGCAATGTGCGACAGCGGCAGGTTGATCAGCAGGTACAGGCCTGCCACGCAGAACCAGATCTCGAAGGTCGAGAACGACGTGGTGATCGCTTCGCGGCCGCTCTTGGTCAGCTCGGTAATGGCGATCACCGACACCAGCGAGGTGTCCTTGACCAGGCTGATGAACTGCCCTGCCAGTGGCGGCAGCACGCGCTTGAACGCCTGGGGCAGGATCACATGGCGCATCGACTGGCTGGCATTCAGGCCCAGCGAGCGCGCCGCCTCGTTCTGCCCCTTGGCGATCGACTGCACGCCGGCACGGACGATCTCGGCCACATAGGCGCCGGTGAACAGCGCCAGCGCCGCTACCCCGGCGAACTCGCGGGACAGGTTGAGCACGGTGCCGATGAAGAAATAGAAGATGAAAATCTGCACCAGCAGCGGCGTACCGCGCACCAGTTCGACATACACCGTGGACAGGTCGCGCAGGGTCGGGTTGCTCGACAACCGGCACAGCCCGGCGAACAGGCCGATCACCAGGCCGAAGGCTCCGGAAAGCACCGAGATCCACAAGGTGGTCCACAGGCCCCAGGCCAGCGGGCCGGCCGCCCAGTGGCGAGTGACGCCGATCTGGTCGCCCTCGGCGACATCGTCACCACGGCTCAGTTGCAGACTGTCCTTGACCACCTCCAGCACTTGCACCTCGCCGTCCTCGCTCTTGAGCGTGACGCGCGCGTCGTTGCCGGACACGACGATTTCCTCGACGGTGCCGTAGGCCGCGGCGCGCTGCACGTCTTCGGCCTGGAAGGCGAAGTACTGCGGCACACGGTTCCAGCGCCACTCGTAGGAAATCATCGAGGTGGCCATGTACAGACTGAACGCCAGGCCCACCAGCACCAGCGCGGTCAGCGCGTGCCAGGGCCACTGGGCTTTCTTGTGTTTGATCACGTGGGTGCTTCCGTAAATGCGAACGCGCAGGGGTTGCCTGCGCGTCAGGGTCATCGCCAGGGCTTGTGGTCCGGGCTCTTATTCCATGTCCTTCAGCCAGTCGGTCTTCTTGAACCACTTGTCGTGAATACGATCGTAGGTCCCGTCGTGCTTGATCTGGTGCAGGAAGTTGTTGATGAAGTTGATGCTGTCGTAGTCGCCCTTCTTCAGACCGAATGCCAGCGGCTCGTAGGTGAAGGGTTCTTCCAGGTAGACCAGCTTGCCGGCCCCGGCCTTGTTCACCGCGACCACGTTGTACGGCGCGTCGTAGACGAAGGCATCGGCCTTGCCGTTGACCACGTCCATCACCGCTTCCTGCTCGTTGTCGTAGCCGTGGTACTTGGCCTTGCTGATCAGCTTCTTGGCGACCATCTCGCCGGTGGTGCCGAGCTTGGACGTCAGGCGGTACTTCTCGTTGTTCAGATCCTTGTACGACTTGATCTCGCCTGCCAGCTCCTTGCGGATCAGCAGGGTCTGGCCAACGACGATGAAGGGTTCGCTGAAGTTCAGGCGCAGGTTGCGTTCCTGGGTCAGGGTCATGCCGCTGCCGATCATGTCGAACTTGTCGGTCAGCAGGGCCGGGATGATGCCGTCATAGGCAGTGGAGACGGTCTCGAGCTTGACGCCCATGGACTTGGCCATCGCCTTGAGGATGTCGACCTCGAAGCCGACGATCTCGCCGCGCTTGTTGGTCATCTGGAACGGCATGTAGGTCGGGTCCATACCCACGCGCAGGGTGCCGCGCTTGACCGCATCATCGATGGCGCCCGCCTGGGCGGTTGTGACCGCGATCAGCGCGGTGACGCCGAGCAGCATGCGCGACAGGTATTTCTTCATCATCACCAGGTCCCCTAGCAAGAAGTACGCAGAATTTTATTGTGTGCACGATCGTTCCGACCGGTGCGTTGTGTCGGGACGGATGCTAACGCATGCAGGCCCTGGGACCTAGAGCCGGCGGGGACTTTGTTGGCCAAAAATCATGGCGGTATGAAAAGCTTCCC
>NZ_JABWRO010000225.1:0-2732 GCF_014268985.1 Pseudomonas sp. RW10S2
GCGAAGAGGCCAGCACCCACACCGCAGATGCCTGATCATCTGCAACAAAAATGCACCCCACCCCTGCAGATTTACCAATTGTGTCAGGCAAATACGCATGGCAGGATCCGTTGATCCTCCAGCGTATTTCCAGACTTAACGTGGAAAATCAATAACAAAGCAGGGAGACCGCGATGACCGCGCACGCTCAACCAACGGCCACGGATCATGTTCTGGCCGACACCCGCAACCACATCGGCCACCTGACCCTCAACCGTCCCGCCGGCCTCAACGCCTTGACCCTCGACATGGTGCGCAGCCTGCAGCGCCACCTCGACGCCTGGGCGCAAGACCCACAAGTCAAGGCCGTGGTCCTGCGCGGCGAAGGCCCCAAGGGCTTCTGCGCAGGGGGCGACATCCGTTCGCTGCATGACAGCTTCAAGGCCGGCAGCGACCTGCATGAGCGCTTTTTCGTCGAGGAATACGCCCTTGACCTGTGCATCCATCATTACCGCAAACCGATCCTCGTGCTGATGGACGGCTTCACCCTCGGCGGCGGCATGGGCCTGGCCCAGGGCGCGGACCTGCGCATCGTCACCGAACGCAGCCGCCTGGGGATGCCCGAGGTCGGTATCGGCTACTTCCCCGATGTGGGTGGTAGCTACTTCCTGTCGCGCATCCCCGGCGAGCTGGGCATCTACCTGGGTGTCAGCGGCGCGCAGATCCAGGCCGCCGATGCCCTGTACTGTGGGCTGGCGGACTGGTACGTGGACAGCGCAAAACTGACCGCGTTGGACGAAGGGCTGGATCATCTGAACTTCGGCGACCAGCCACTCAAGGATCTGCAAGGTCTGCTCGCCAAACTTGGCTCCCAGACGCTGGACGACGCGCCGCTGGCCAAGCTGCGCCCGGCCATCGATCACTTCTTCGCCCTGCCCGACATGACCAGCATCATCGAGCAACTGCGCGCCGTGAGCATCGGCGACAGCCGCCCCTGGGCACTGGCCACCGCCGATCAGCTGGAAACCCGCTCGCCGCTGGCGATGGCGGTTACCCTGGAAATGTTGCGCCGCGGCCGCCAGCTGGGCCTGAAAGACTGCTTCGACATGGAGCTGCACCTGGACCGCCAGTGGTTCGCCCATGGCGACATCATCGAGGGCGTGCGTGCGTTGATCGTCGACAAGGACAAGCAGCCACGCTGGAACCCGCCGACACTCGCCGCGCTGTCGCGCAAGCGGGTCGATCAATTCTTCGAAGGCCTGTGAGCCCGGGAGTACACAGCATGCAAGACCTGGAACTGAGCGAAGAACAGATCATGATCCGCGACATGGCCCGGGACTTTGCCCGTGGCGAGATCGCGCCGCATGCCCAGGCCTGGGAGAGGGCTGGCTGGATCGACGATGACGTCGTCCGCGCCATGGGTGAGCTGGGCCTGCTGGGCATGGTCGTGCCCGACACCTTCGGTGGCAGCTACACCGACTACGTCGCCTATGCCCTGGCGGTAGAAGAGATCTCGGCTGGCGACGGCGCGACCGGTGCGATGATGAGCATCCACAACTCGGTCGGCTGCGGCCCGCTGCTGGCCTATGGCAGCACTGAGCAACAGCAGCAATGGCTGCCGCGCCTGGCCAGTGGCCAAGTGATTGGCTGCTTCTGCCTGACCGAGCCCCAGGCTGGCTCCGAAGCCCACAACCTGCGTACCCGCGCCGAGCTGGTCGATGGCCACTGGGTGATCAATGGCGCCAAGCAGTTCGTCAGCAACGCCCGCCGCGCAGGGCTGGCCATCGTCTTTGCCGTCACCGACCCGGAGCTGGGCAAGAAGGGCCTGTCGGCGTTTCTGGTAGAGACCGACAACCCAGGGTTCAAGGTCGATCGCAGCGAACACAAGATGGGCATCCGCGCCTCGGACACCTGTGCGGTCACCCTCGACGACTGCCGCATCCCCGCCGCCAATCTGCTGGGCGAGCGCGGCAAGGGCCTGGCCATCGCCCTGTCCAACCTCGAAGGCGGGCGCATCGGCATCGCCGCCCAGGCACTGGGCATCGCCCGCGCAGCCTTCGAAGCAGCGCTGACCTATTCGCGCGAGCGCATCCAGTTCGGCAAACCGATCAACGAGCACCAGAGCATCGCCAACCTGCTGGCCGACATGCAGGTGCAGGTCAATGCCGCACGCCTGCTGATCCTCCACGCCGCACGCCTGCGCACGGCCGGCAAGCCGTGCCTGTCGGAAGCCTCGCAGGCCAAGCTGTTCGCCTCGGAAATGGCCGAGCGGGTGTGCTCCATGGCCATCCAGGTGCATGGCGGCTATGGCTATCTTGAGGACTATCCGGTGGAGAAGTACTACCGCGATGCGCGCATTACCCAGATCTACGAGGGCTCAAGCGAGATTCAGCGGATGCTGATTGCGCGCGAGCTCAAGCATTATCCGCTGTGATCGCGCGGTCCCGGGGTCGCGTTGCTGCCCCGGATTATCATTGCGATAGCATTTATCCATTGAACACAGCGTTACAGGTGCAGTAAGCTCGATCTCATTCACTGGAGAGCAACATGTCGAAACACACCTGCAATCACGCCAACACCACCGGTCGCACCGCGCGCCCTGTGCTGGCCGTTGCCGGTCGTAACGTCGCCTGCTCCTATTTTGGGTATTGGTTTAGCCACTAGGCGCCGATACCCACACGGCGCCCACCTTCGAGGGGCCGCCGAACATGAGAATACTCAAACCCCCGGTCGGCTCCCCGACCGGGGGGTTT
>NZ_JABWRO010000226.1:0-2557 GCF_014268985.1 Pseudomonas sp. RW10S2
TGGCCCGCTGTTGCGCGCCGTGCTGGCCGATCTGCCGGATGGCAGCCAGCGCCTGTTGCTGGTGATCCATCACCTGGCGGTGGACGGGGTGTCGTGGCGCATCCTGTTCGAAGACCTGCAACTGGCCTTCGAGCAACTGAGCAGCGGCAAGCCTCTGGCCCTGCCGGGCAAGACCAGCTCGCAGCGCGACTGGGTCGAGCAACTGCGCCAGCACGCCAGCACGAATGCACTGGAACAACTGGAGTACTGGCAGGCCCAGAGCCGCGAACTGAGCGCCGAATTGCACTGGGACCGAGCCGAAGGTGGCCAGCGCAATCGCGACGGCAGCACGCTCTATTCGCGACTGGACAAGCAGCAGACCCGCCGCTTGCTGCAGGATGCCCCGGCAGCCTATCGCACCCAGGTCAACGACCTGCTGCTGACCGCCCTGGCCCAGGTCGTCTGCGCCTGGACCGGCCAGGCCCATGCGCTGGTGCAGCTGGAAGGCCATGGCCGCGAAGACCTGTTCGAGCACCTCGACCTGACCCGCAGCGTCGGCTGGTTCACCAGTGTGTTCCCACTGCGCCTGACCCCGGCGGCAGGCCTGGGCGACTCGCTCAAGCAGATCAAGGAGCAATTGCGCGCGGTCCCTGACAAAGGCCTGGGCTTTGGCGTGCTGTCGCAGCTCGCCGCGCCGCAGGTGCGCGAGCGATTGGCCGGCCTGCCGACGCCGTCGATCACCTTCAACTACCTGGGCCAGTTCGATGCCAGTTTCGCCAGCGGCGAGGCGGCGTTCTGGCTGCCCTGTGACGAGGCCCGTGGTGCCGAGCAACACCCCGACGCGCCCCTGGCCAACGCGCTGAGCGTCAACGGCCAGGTGTTCGATGGCGAATTGAGCCTGGGCTGGACCTTCAGCGATGCGCGCTTCGACAGCCACACCATCCAGGCCCTGGCCGATGCCTATACCCAGGCGTTGCTGGCCTTGATCGAGCACTGCTGCCAACCCCAGTCAGGCGGTCTGACCCCTTCGGACGTGCCACTGGCCCGCTTGTCCCAGGCCCAGCTGGACGCCTTGCCACTGGCGGCCGCCAGTGTCCAGGACCTCTATCCGTTGTCGCCGATGCAACAGGGCATGCTGTTCCACAGCCTCTACGAGCAGGCCAGCGGTGACTACGTCAACCAGATGCGTGTGGACATCGACGGGCTGGACCCGCTGCGCTTCCGCGATGCCTGGCAGGCTACGCTGCTCAACCATGACATCCTGCGTACCGGTTTCCTCTGGCAAGGTGGGCTGAGCCAGCCGCTGCAGGTGGTGGCACGCCAGGTCGAAGTACCGTTCGCGCTGCACGACTGGCAGGGCCGCGCCGACCAGGCTGGCGCACTGGACGCACTGGCATTGGCCGAGCGTGCCCAGGGCTTCGACCTGGAGCAGGCGCCGCTGCTGCGCGTACAACTGATCGCCACGGCGCCGGGCCGTCATCACCTGTTGTTGACCCACCATCACATCCTGATGGATGGCTGGAGCCATTCGCAGCTGCTCGGCGAAGTCCTGGCGCGCTACGCCGGTGAGACGGTGGCCGCGCCTGTCGGACGCTACCGCGACTACATCGCCTGGCTGCAGGTGCAGGACGCCGAGGCGTGCGAGGCGTTCTGGCGCCAGCAACTGGCGGAGCTCGACGAGCCGACCCACCTGGCCCGTGCCATCCGCCAGGAGCCCCGAGCGGGCGGCGCCGCCCATGGCGACTACCGCATCGCCGTGGACGAGGCCGTCACTGCGCGCCTGGCGAACTTTGCCCGTGAGCAGAAAGTCACCCTCAACACCCTGGTACAGGCGGCCTGGCTGTTGCTGTTGCAGCGCTACACCGGCCCGGCGAGCGTGTGCTTCGGCGCGACGGTAGCCGGGCGCCCGGCGGAGTTGCCGGGCATGGAGCAGCAGATGGGGCTGTTCATCAACACCTTGCCAGTGGTCGCCACGCCGACCCCGCAACAGACCGTGGCCGACTGGCTGCAGGCCGTGCAGGCGCGCAACCTGGCGCTGCGCGAGTTCGAGCATGCGCCGTTGTACGAGATCCAGCGCCTGGCAGGGCAGGGCGGTGGCGCCCTGTTCGACACGCTGCTGGTGTTCGAGAATTTCCCGGTCTCTGAAGTGCTGGAGCAGGCCGCGCCCGAGGCGCTGCGCTTCGACGCGGTGAGCAACCACGAGCAGACCAGCTACCCGCTGACCCTGGCGGTCAACCAGGGGACGAGCCTGCTGCTGCACTACAGCTACGACGGCGACAGCTTCGAGGCGGCGACCATCGAGCGCCTGGCCGCGCACCTGGGCCTGCTGCTGGAAGGCCTGGCCGTGTCGGCCACACGGGCCTTGGGCGAGGTGTCGATGCTCGACGCCCATGAGCGTGCCTTGCCGTTGGAGGTGTGGAATGCCACGGCGGTCGAGTACCCGCTGGAGCACAGCGTCCAGGCGCTGATCCAGCGCCAGGTCGAGAGCACGCCAGAGGCTACGGCGCTGGTGTTCGGCGAGCTTCAGCTCAGCTACCGCCAGCTCGACGCCCTGGCCAACCAGTGGGCGCACCGCCTG
>NZ_JABWRO010000227.1:0-2540 GCF_014268985.1 Pseudomonas sp. RW10S2
GGGGGGTTTTTTTTTTTTTGGGCTCGGAGTGAGACGGCGTACCGAATGCTCCTGCAGCGCGATCAGACGTTGAAGCGGAAATGCATCACATCACCGTCCTTGACGATGTAGTCCTTGCCTTCCAGGCGCCATTTGCCGGCTTCCTTGGCACCGCCTTCACCCTTGAACTGGATGAAGTCGTCATAGGCGATCACTTCGGCACGGATGAAGCCTTTCTCGAAGTCGGTGTGGATGACACCGGCGGCTTGCGGGGCGGTGGCGCCGACGCGGACGGTCCAGGCGCGCACTTCCTGTACACCGGCGGTGAAGTAGGTCTGCAGGTTGAGCAGCTCGTAGCCGGCGCGAATCACGCGGTTCAGGCCGGGTTCTTCAAGGCCCAGGGCCTCGAGGAACATGTCCTTCTCCTCGCCGTCTTCCAGCTCGGCGATCTCCGCTTCGATCTTGTTGCACACCGGCACCACGACCGCGCCTTCTTCCTCGGCGATGGCTTTCACCACGTCCAGGTGCGGGTTGTTGTCGAAGCCGTCCTCGGCAACGTTGGCGATGTACATGACCGGCTTGCTGGTCAGCAGGTGGAAGCCGCGGATGGCAGCCTTCTCGTCGTCAGCCATATGCTTCATCAGGCTGCGCGCAGGCTTGCCTTCGGTGAAGTGCGGGATCAGCTTTTCCAGCAAGGCCTTCTGTGCGAGGGCTTCCTTGTCGCCGCCCTTGGCGTTGCGAGCGACCTTCTGCAGTTGCTTCTCGCAGCTGTCGAGGTCGGCGAAGATCAGTTCGAGGTCGATGATCTCGATGTCGCGCTTGGGGTCGACGCTGTTGGAGACGTGGATCACGTTCTCGTCTTCGAAGCAGCGCACTACATGGGCGATGGCGTCGGTCTCGCGGATGTTGGCGAGGAACTTGTTGCCCAGGCCTTCACCCTTGGAAGCACCGGCGACCAGACCCGCGATGTCGACGAACTCCATGGTGGTCGGCAGGATGCGGTTCGGCTTGACGATCTCGGCCAGCGCCGCCAGGCGTGCGTCGGGCATTGGCACGATGCCGCTGTTCGGCTCGATGGTGCAGAAGGGGAAGTTCTCCGCCGCGATACCGGATTTGGTCAGGGCGTTGAACAGGGTGGACTTGCCGACGTTGGGCAGGCCGACGATGCCGCAATTGAAACCCATGGGAATTCCCCTTTCTAGAAAGTCAGGCCTTCTGGCTGTGCAGTTCGCGCATGGCCTTGGCGAAGTCGCCGGCCAGTACGTCCGGCAGCACGCCGAGGGCAAAATCGATGCTGGCGTCGAGCTTCTCCTGCTCGGCGCGCGGCGCGCGGCCCAGGACGAAGTTGGAGACCAGTTTGGCGTCGCCCGGGTGGCCAATGCCAAGCCGCAGGCGGTGGAAGTCGTTCTGGTTGCCGAGCTGCGCGATGATGTCGCGCAGGCCGTTGTGCCCGCCATGCCCGCCGCCACGCTTGAGCTTGGCGACGCCGGGAGGCAGGTCGAGTTCGTCATGCGCCACCAGGATCGCTTCCGGCTTGATGCGGAAGAAATTGGCCAAGGCCGCCACGGACTGGCCGCTGCGGTTCATGTAGGTGGTGGGAATCAGCAGGCGAACATCGTTGCCTTGATGGCTGAACTTAGCCGTCAGGCCAAAATACTTTTTGTCAGCAGACAGCGAAACGCGCTGGGCGCTGGCAATGCGTTCAACGAAAAGAGCCCCTGCGTTATGCCGGGTCTGTTCGTATTCGGGGCCGGGGTTACCCAGGCCAACGATCAACTGGATGGCGGTCACGTCAGGGGCTCTTTCCTTGGAGTTGGTGGGTTACAGTGCGCGCGGCACTGTAACCCGATCAACGCCGGCGTGCGAGTGGATTACTCGGCAGCGCCTTCTTCAGCAGCTTCAGCGGACACGCGTGGGGCGTGAACGTTGGCAACGGCTTTGTCATCACCGTGGGCCAGAGCGACGAACTCTACGCCTTTCGGAGCTTTCAGGTCCGACAGGTGGATGATGGTGCCGATTTCGGCCTTGGACAGGTCGACTTCGATGAACTCAGGCAGGTCTTTGGCTTCGCAGGAAACTTCGATCTCGGATTCTACGTGGGAGATCTCGCCGCCTTTCTTGATCGGGGCTTCTTCACCAACGAAGTGAACCGGAACCTTGGCGGTCAGCTTCTGGCCAGCAACGACGCGAACGAAGTCGGCGTGCATGATGAAGCCTTTGGCCGGGTGGCGCTGCAGGGCCTTGACGATGACGTCTTGCTTGGTGCCGTCGACGTTCAGCTGCAGAACGTGGCTGAAGGCAGCCTCGTCTTCGAACAGCTTGGTGATTTCCTTGGCCAGGATGGTCAGGGACTCGGCGTCCTTGTTACCACCGTAGACAACGGCTGGGATGTTGGCGGAGTGACGCAGGCGGCGGCTCGCACCTTTCCCCAGGTCAGTACGCACTTTGGCGTTCAGGGTGAAATCAGTCATTTTGTTTCTCCAAAATAGCCCCCCGAGGGCGTTTGCGACCAGCGCCGGACGGGGATGGCAAAAAAGCCCCCCCCCCCCCCCCCCCCCCCC
>NZ_JABWRO010000228.1:0-2536 GCF_014268985.1 Pseudomonas sp. RW10S2
GGGCGAACGCAGCCACGGCCACAGGCCGGGCCGGTTCGGGGCAAGACGCCTGCACATGGGAAGGCGGCGCCGGTTGTTGCGCGAAGTGCGGCGCGAATGCGCACGCACTGCACGCGCGACGACACTGTGACGACCAGCGGAACGACAGACCGGATGGCACGATGAGATGCACGGGAACGTGCAGCGAATCGACGGCCATCATGGGCGTGTCTCCAGCCAGACTGGATGCGCAAGACCGATCACCGTAGAAGCCGCAATCGGCCCAAAGTAGCGGCTGTCGAACGACGCCGGATTGGTCACGCTCAACAGGAACAGTTCGCCGGGTGCAAGACGGCGGCACTGCTGCCAGGATGGCAGTGGTCGGCCCAGCCGGTCGGCCGGCAGCACGGCGGCTGCAGGCACGCCGTCGATGCGAACGATACCGCCAGCGATGCATACCTCCTGCGGTGACACAGCACCCACTCGCTTGAGCAGCGGAACGCGCGTCGGCAGGTAGCCGCGCTGCGCAGCGAGTGCGGCAGCTTCGGCTGGCAGTGGGACGAGCACGATGCTGTCCACGGATAGCGGGCGTGGCAGCAAGGCGGCCCGATGGCCGAACGGTTCAATGCGATACCAGCCGACCGCCACACTGTCGGACGGGTTGTAGGTCAGGCGCGGCAGCGGCGACACGAATGCGGCCCAGGCTAGCGCGGCGAGGCCGGCAGCGGCGAAGCCCGTCAGCGCGATGCGAGGTCGCAGGCGCGAACGAGGATGCGGTGCGATGCTGGATGTGGAAATCGTCGTCATGGCAACGCCCTCCTGGCCAGCCAAGCCGCGTGTCGCTCGGCGGTGTATTCGGGTAGTGGCAAGCGCGCAGCGAGCCGGTTCCCGAGCGTGCGCCAGTACGCGGGCGACACGTCGGCTGGCGCAATGCCCAGCGCCTCGATAGCGTCGAGCTGAGCAAACACAGCGCGGACGGCGGGTTCACCTTCGGCATGCAGCAGCAGCCGCGCACCGGGGAGCACGCCGGGGATGCGCTGCGCCGCATCCAGCGACGTGCAAGCCTGCATCACCATGAGTTCCCAACGAATCGTGCCGTAGTCATTGGCCTGCCACCGGATGCGGCAAAACACGGCTCCCGACAAGAACACCGCGACACGGCGCCACTGGTCAAGCCGGACGATGCGTGACGGTTCGCCGAAGCGCAAATAGAGGTCGATGCGCCGCTCGACGTAGGCGAGCGATACGCGGGTCAACGGTACGGTGCCGGCCCGTCTGGCGAGCATTGCGAGCGAAGACGGATTTGTGTTGGTCGTGGCGGCCGTGGCCGCCAAAGGTTGTACGTTCATTGGGAGTTCTCCGGAAACTCACGTTCCAGCAGTGCGCGCAGCAGTTCGGCCACGGTCACGCCACGCGTGAAGGCAGACACCTTGATGCGCGCCCGCATGGCGGGCGTGATGTCGAGGGTCAGGCGCGCGGTGTAGAGGTCGCCCTTTTGCAAAGCGTCGGCGTCGCCTTGGCGAATCCACGCCTCGGCGTGGGGATTCGCTGGCGGACGTGCGCCGATGCCGATGCGTTTGCCGCGCGTATTCGTCATGTCGGCCACCGCAGCAGTTCGTCAGTGAGTGCGGTGATCTCGCGCGCGGCGGCGCTGTCAGGAACCGTCTCGCGTGCAAGTCGGCCGGCGGCCACGCTATCGGCAAAGACGATGCGCTGATGCACTTCCGAACGCAGCGCAGGCAGTGGCTGTTCGGCAAGCGACTGCCGCGCCTCCCGGCCGATGATGGTGGTGCTGACGCGCCGATTGATGACGAAGGCCGCGCGCAGCGCAGGTCGGAACACTTGCGCTTCGCGGATCAGCGCCACCATCTCGGCGCTGGCCCAGAGATCGTAGGGACTGGGCTGCACCGGGATCAGTACACGCTCGGCCGCCAGCAGCGCGGAGCGCGCCAAGGCGGCGATACGAGGTGGTCCGTCAATGATGACGTGATCGGCCCGCCTGGCGAGTTCTGGGGCCTCCTGGTGCAGCGTTTCGCGTGCCAGGCCCACGGCGCTGAACAGCCTGGGCAGACCTTGCTGACTTCTGCGCTGTGTCCAGTCCAGCGATGAGCCCTGCGGATCGGCATCCAGCAGGATGACCGATTGCCCGCGCATCGCCAGCTCGCCCGCGATGTGCGTGGCGAGCGTGGTCTTGCCTACGCCGCCTTTCTGATTGAGCAAGGCAACGATCATGGCGCGGCCCTCCGATCTGGAAAGCCAGCCTGTTTTTGCCCTGAAAACCGGGGTTGTTTTTGCTTTCGGAGTTGCTTTGGTTTTTGCCCTTCAGCAGTTGTCCACCGAAACGGCGCGCTTCTACTAAAAGTTAGAGAATTTAAGTTAGGTAAGTTAAGGGGCGTCGAAACCCGCGCCGTTATTGGCTTCGCGGGCGATTCGTACTCCTGATAGCACGATAGCCGTACTCCCGATAGCACGATACCCGTTACTCCTGATAGCACGAGCCCGTCCACAGGTTGTCCCGCAGTTATCCCCGTGCCGTGAACGGCACGGGTCGGAAGGG
>NZ_JABWRO010000229.1:0-2494 GCF_014268985.1 Pseudomonas sp. RW10S2
CCTGCACTACACCGCCCTGCCCGACTGGGCGCAGTCGCTGGGCATGGTGATGTCGATCATCCTCCTGGCCCCGAGCTGGGGCGGCATGATCAACGGCATGATGACCCTCTCCGGTGCCTGGCACAAACTGCGCACCGACCCGATCCTGCGCTTCCTGGTGGTCTCCCTGGCCTTCTACGGCATGTCGACCTTCGAAGGGCCGATGATGGCGATCAAGACGGTCAACTCGCTGTCGCACTACACCGACTGGACCATCGGCCACGTCCACGCCGGCGCCCTGGGCTGGGTGGCGATGATCTCCATCGGCGCGGTGTACCACATGATTCCGAAGCTGTACGGCCGCGAGCAGATGCACAGCGTCGGCCTGATCAACGCGCACTTCTGGCTGGCAACCATCGGCACCGTGCTGTACATCGCCTCGATGTGGGTCAACGGCATCACCCAGGGCCTGATGTGGCGTGCGATCAACGATGACGGCACCCTCACCTACTCCTTCGTCGAAGCGCTGCAGGCCAGCCATCCGGGCTATATCGTCCGCGCACTGGGCGGTGCCTTCTTCGCCTCGGGCATGTTGCTGATGGCCTACAACGTGCTGCGCACGGTACGCGCTGCCAATCCGGCGCAGGCCGATGAAGCCGCCAAGATCGTCGTCGTGGGAGCGCACTGATGAAGCATGAAGCAGTCGAGAAGAACATAGGCCTGCTGGCCTTCTTCATGGTCATTGCCGTGAGCATCGGCGGCCTGACGCAAATCGTCCCGCTGTTCTTCCAGGACGTCACCAACAAGCCGGTCGAAGGCATGAAGCCGCGCACCGCGCTGGAAGTCGAAGGCCGCGACATCTACATCCGCGAAGGCTGTGTAGGTTGCCACTCGCAGATGATCCGCCCGTTCCGCGCCGAGACCGAACGCTACGGCCACTACTCGGTGGCCGGTGAAAGCGTGTGGGACCACCCCTTCCTCTGGGGCTCCAAGCGTACCGGCCCGGACCTAGCCCGCGTCGGCGGACGCTACTCGGACGACTGGCACCGCGCGCACCTATACAACCCGCGCAACGTGGTGCCGGAGTCGAAGATGCCCGCCTACCCGTGGCTGGTGGAAAACCACCTCGATGGCAACGATACGGCCAAGAAGCTCGAAGTGCTGCGCACCCTCGGTACGCCCTACACCGACGAAGACATCGCCGGTGCCCGCGACGCGGTCAAGGGCAAGACCGAGATGGACGCCCTGGTGGCGTACCTGCAAGGCCTTGGCACCCTCATCAAGAGCAAACGGTGACGCTGATGGATATCGGGATGATACGCGGCCTGGGCACCGTCGTCGTGCTGGTGGCCTTCGTGGGCCTGGCGCTGTGGGTGTTCAGCCCGCGGCGCAAGAAGGATTTCGACGAGGCCACGCAGTTGCCCTTCGCGGATGATCCCGAGGCCAGCCGGCATGTCGAGCACGCGCAAAAGAATGCTTCTGGGAGCAAACAACAATGACAACCTTCTGGAGTCTGTACGTCACCGTCCTGACCCTGGGCACCATCTTCGCCTTGACCTGGCTACTGCTGTCGACCCGCAAGGGCCAGCGCGAAGAGATCACCGACGAAACCGTCGGCCATGCGTTCGACGGTATCGAGGAGTACGACAACCCGCTGCCCAAATGGTGGTTCTGGCTGTTCGTCGGCACCATCGTCTTCGCCCTCGGCTATCTGGCGCTGTACCCGGGCCTGGGCAACTGGAAAGGCATCCTGCCAGGCTACAGCTACCTGGATAACGACAAGCAGACCGAGTTCAGCAATGGCCAGTCGGGCTGGACCGGCGTGCACGAATGGGAAAAGGAAATGGCCAAGGCCGATGCCCGCTTCGGGCCGATCTTCGCCAAGTTCGCCGCCATGCCGCTGGAAGACGTCGCCAAGGATCCGCAGGCCCTCAAGATGGGCGCACGCCTGTTCGCCTCCAACTGCTCGGTGTGCCATGGCTCGGACGCCAAGGGAGCCTACGGCTTCCCCAACCTGACCGACAGCGACTGGCGCTGGGGCGGCGAGCCGGAAACCATCAAGACCACCATCATGAATGGCCGTCATGGTGTGATGCCGGCCTGGGCCGAGGTGATCGGCGAGCAGGGCGTGGCGGATGTCGCCGCCTTCGTGCTGACCAACCTGGACGGGCGCAGCCTGCCCGAGGGCATCAAGGCCGACGCGGCCAACGGACAGAAGATCTTTGCCGCCAACTGCGTGGCCTGCCACGGCCCTGAAGGCAAGGGCACCCCCGCCATGGGCGCACCCAACCTGACTCACCCGCAGGCGTTCATCTACGGCTCGAGCTTCGCCCAATTGCAGCAGACCATTCGTTACGGCCGTCAGGGGCAGATGCCAGCGCAGGCTGAAATCCAGGGCAACGACAAGGTGCACCTGCTGGCGGCTTATGTGTACAGCCTGTCGCAGCAGGCGGAGCCGGTTCAACCGGCTGAGTAAGCCTGGGCTGGCCTCATCGCGGGGCAAGCCCGCTCCCAC
>NZ_JABWRO010000023.1:0-51077 GCF_014268985.1 Pseudomonas sp. RW10S2
AAAGGGCTTACCGCAAGGTAAGCCCTTTTTCTTTGTCCTCGAGAATCCCCTTCAGCGTATTCCCGCCATGGCGACGGCCACCCCCAGGCCAATCAATGCCACGCCGATCACCCGATCCACCACGATCTGTCGTTCGATCATCGCCTTGCGCAGCCCGGTGCTGGAGAAAAACACCGCCACCAGGCTGAACCACGCCCAATGGGCCAACGACATGAAGGCACCATAACCCAGGTTTATCGCCAGTTCGCTGCCCGGCTTTACCACCTGCGTGTAGGCGCTGATCACGAACAGCATGGTCTTGGGGTTCAGTGCGTTGGTGAGAAAGCCCGTGCGCAGGGCCGCGAATGTGCCCCCCGCATTCGCCGGCTTCTGGCTGTCGAGCCGGATGCGCTGAGTATTGGTCAGCGACTTGTACCCCAGGTAGACCAGATACCCCGCCCCCAGGGTTTTCATCAGCACGAACAGCGTCGGGCTGCGGCTGATGAGCACCGCGATGCCGAACAGTGTGTACAACACATGCACCTGAACCCCCAGGGCGATCCCCAGCGCTGCCGCCAATCCGGCCCGACGCCCTTGTGCATAACTGCTGCGAGTGACCATGGCGAAGTCGGCGCCGGGGCTGATGACAGCCAGGAGGGTGAACAGGGCAACGGCGATCAGTTCGGTCATGCAGGAGGCCTCGATAGGTGACGTCAGTACACAGGAGGGACGATTATCGAAGGCGCTGGCACGAGTAAAAATCGATTTTATCGCGGCTTTATCTGCTAGTTTTCATCACCTATTCTTTGACGGACATGGCTTGTTCACGCCAGCCACTCCAGCGGCAGCCCGGAACAGACAGCGGACTCCCCCATGAAACTCCCCCACCTCACCGCCCTGCGCTACTTCGACAGTGCCGCTCGCAGCGAAAGCTTCGTGCGCGCCGCCGAGCAACTGCACGTCACCCATGGCGCAGTCAGCCGCCAGGTCCGCCTGCTTGAAGAGGGCCTGGGGATCGAACTGTTCGAACGCCGCAACCGCGCAGTCTTTCTCACCGCCGCCGGTCGCACCCTGTTCGACACTACGCAAACGATCTTCGAACAGCTCGCCAGCACGGTGCAGCGCCTTCAGGAACACGCCCAGGACAACGTCCTGGTGCTGTCGTGCGAGCCCACCCTCGCCATGCGCTGGCTGATCCCGCGCCTGCCGGACTTCCATGCCCGCCACCCGGACCTGCAATTGCACCTGGTGGCCGCGGGCGGCCCGGTCGACTTCACCCGCGGAGGTATCGACCTGGCATTACGCCGTGACGACTTCCGCTGGGATCGCCAACTGCACAGCATGAAGATCTGCGCGGAATGGATCGGCCCGGTCGTCCGCGCGGGCGCGCCCACAACGCTCGATGGCCAGCGTCTGCTGCACAGCCACACCCGCACCACAGCCTGGAACACCTGGCTGAGCCTGAGCGGCAACAGCGTCACCCATACGGAACGCAGCGACTACGAGCATTTCTATCTGTCAATCCAGGCCGCCAGTGCCGGGCTGGGCATGGCCATCGCCTCGGCCCTGATGGTTGGCGATGAACTACACAGCGGCCAGTTGCAGGCGCCCTACGGATTTATGCGCGACGGCTCGGCCTATCATCTGCTCAGCCCCCAGCCCCTGGACGATGACAGCAAGCGCCAGCGCTTCGCCGAATGGGTCTTGTGCCAGTGCCAGGGCAGTCTCGATCACCTGGGCCTGGCACAGAACGACGAACCTGCGCTGCCGTCGCCACCCCAGGTGCGGTAGCCCGCGGTATCGAGATGGATACGGCCTGAAGGGTAGCGCCCCAGCCCCATGTTCCAGGCCTGTCCGTGCTGCTGCCAGAAGACGCACAGCGGATTGGGATCGGCCCAGTCGGGCAGCAACAGGTCGACAGCGAAGGCGCGGGTATGGGCGCTGCCCACCGCGCCCCCGGCACAGGCGTTGAGCTTGGGGTCGCGGTAGGCGGACACCACCTCGAACCGGCGCAGGATGCCCTGCTCATCGAGGGTGCGGATCAGGGCCAGGGTCGAGCGCACCGCCGGCCATTGCGCGGTGGGCGCCACGGCGAACGGCGAGGCGCGGCACAGACGCCAGTCCGACGCCGAGCGCAGCAACTGGTGGATCGGCACCACCCCGTACAACCGCGCATCCACCAGCATCTGGCGAAACGCGCGGGTCTCGTGATCGCCCGCCCAATGGGCGAACATCCGCACATCACGCTCATCCGCGCAGACCCCTGTCATCGCCAAAAGCGACGTCGCCAACAGCCATGTTCCGACGCTTTTCATCCCCCACCTCTTCATCCAGTATGAGCAGCCCGCCGATCCTGGCGGCCACTGACAAGGAGTTAAGCATGCAAAAGATGGCTGTATCGGGCCTGGCCGCCCTCGCCTTCAGCGGCCTGGCACTGGCGGATGCTCAGGTCGACCTGGGCGATGCGCAACGGGTCACCCGCCTGTTCGCCTTCCCCAACAACTGCCACGTGATCTGCTTTCGCGACTGGACGCTGGAACAGACCGTCGAGCACTACCTGACCCAGAGCGTACGCCGCGACGGCTATGCCAACGCCCAGGTACAGGTGCGTCGCGACAACGACAGGCTGCATGCCCATATCAGCGACGTTCCGCCCAGCTATGCCGAGCCGTTGCGCAAGCTGCTCGACAGCGGCGAGCTGGCCTACCAGGGCGCCACGCGCCTGAACAACGATGGCAAGTGGGCCTACGACTGGTACCTGTTCCTGCCACTGGGCATGGCCCTGGAAAATCGCCGCAGCATCGAGCTGTTGCACTTCCCGCCGGATTATTCGCTGACCCAGGCCCAGGACTACCTGCGTTCCAACACCACCGATCGCTGGGCACAGCTGCTGACCTTCAACGGTGTCGAGGCCAGCCAGACCCCGGCCTACCAGACCATCGTCGACATCGCCCCGATCGCCGCGCCCGCCAGCGCCGGCAAGGACCTGGAAGGCACCTACAGCTACTTCGCCGACTATCAGACGCGCATGGTCAAGGAGATGACCCTGCGCCACGACGCCAAGCCCCTGCCGATGGTGGCCTTCGGCGCCCCGGTGCGCAGCTGGATCCAGCAGCAGTACGGGCCGAAGGTCAATGTGCTGGGGCTGGTCAGCATCAGCCCAGAAGCCGGCACCCAGGTACCGGTGCTGGGCGCCAACCACCCGAGCGCGATCTGGTATGCGGCCGACAAGAACAACACCGGCGGAGATCAGGACAAGGCGGACGCTGCGGGCCTGAAGATGATGGGCCAGGACCTGAGCGCCGCCTGCTGGCAGGCCGGCATGGGCCGCAACCCGCAGGCTGACGCCAAGCTGACGCTGCAGGCCTGCTCGAACAAATGGCAGGTAACCCAGAAAAAACAGACCTGCGAACTGTTCTACCGCACCATCCGCGACATGACCCCGGAGCAGGCTGCGGCCAAGTGCAACACCGGCACCGTGACCCGCAGCCTGAGGGACCTGCGCAAACCCGTGGAGATCACGGCGCCGCAGGGCTGACAGGCGTCGTCTAGACCCTGAAGGCCCCGATCAGCCGCTTCAACTCCACCACCTGGCTCGACAGCGCGCGGCTGGCGTCCTCCGTCTGGCAGGCACCCTGGGTGGTGTCCTGCGCCGCGCGGTTGATCGCCACGATGTTCTGGTCGATGTCATGGGCCACGGCCGTCTGCTGCTCGACGGCCGCGGCGATCTGCTGGTTCTGCTCGACGATGCCACCCACCGCGCCCAGGATATTGGCCAGTGCCTGTTGCACCTGCCGCGCCTCATCCACGGTCCCCGCCGCCATCTGGTGGCTGCTGCCCATGGCGCGCACCGCAGCACCAACCCCCTCCTGCAGGCGCTGGATCATCTGCGCGATTTCCTCGGTGGAGTCCTGGGTGCGGCGTGCCAAGGTACGTACTTCATCGGCAACCACGGCAAAGCCTCTGCCCTGCTCGCCCGCACGCGCCGCCTCGATGGCCGCGTTCAGGGCCAGCAGGTTGGTCTGCTCGGCAATACTGCGGATCACTTCCAGTACCCGGCCGATGGCCTGGCTGTCGCCGACCAATTGGTTGACCGCAGCCACCGTCTGGTCGATCTCGCCGGCCAGGCGAGCAATGCTGTCCTGCTGGTGCGCCACCAGGCTACGCCCGTTGGCACTCTCGCGGTTGACCTGCTGCGCGCCATCGGCGGCCAGCGCCGCGCTGCGGGCCACCTCCTGGGCGGTGGCGCTCATCTGGTTCATGGCCGTGGCCACCTGCTCGATCTGTTCGCGCTGGCCACTCACGGCCTGGTTGCTGCGTGTCGACACCGACAGCACCTGCCCGGCCTGCTCCTCGACGGTCGCCACGGTACGCCCGACCTGCTCGATCAGCCCCCGGATGCGTCGTACGGTCTCGTTGAAGCCCTGGCCCAGCTCGCCCAGCTCATCCTGGCTGCGTACCTCGAAGCTGACCGTCATATCGCCACCGGCCACCCTGTCCATGGCCGCGCCAAGATTGCCGAGGGTGCGCCGGGTCGACACATAGAAACCGCTGTAGAGATAGAGGATCGACAGGAACACGCTGGCCAGCGCCGCAACCAACGCGATCATGTGCAAGCGGTGCTCGTCCAGGCGCGCCTGCAATTGCTGCTGCAGGTGGGCGACCACTGCGTCGTTGAGCCGGTAGGTTTCGCCCATCAGGGCACTGACCTGCTCGTAGAACGCAGGCCAGGGTGCGTCGAGGGTTTCGGCCACCACGACCTGTTCCTCGAACAGCGCCGCAGCCCGGCGCACCGTCGCCTGGCTGAGCTGGGCCTGCGTACCGAGGCTGGCCTTGGCCTCGGCATCGGCTGCCAAGGCGTCGTCCACTCGCAGGGCGTAGTCAGCCGACAGACGCTCCAGGCGTTGCAGCAAGTCTTCGAAACGGGCACTCCCTGCCGAATCGATGAAACCGCGGCCCAGGGCAACGGCGCCGATGGCCCGTCCTTCGCCGAGCATCTGGGTGACCTGTGCGGTGCTGGCACCGATCAGGTCGCTCAACTGGCGTACCGATGCCTGGTTGTCCTGGGTCAACCCCGTCTGGCTGGCCACCAGCTTGCCCAGCACCTGGGCCTGGGCCAGCAGCTTGTCGAACAGTGCGGTCTTGTTTTGCAGGGAGGTTTCGGCACGAGCCCTGGCGAAGGCGTCGGCCAGCTCGACGCGCTTGGCTTCGAGTTGCGGATCCTGGCTCGCCAGGGCCTGGAGCTGGGCCTGGACCTTGTCCTCAAGGGCATCGATACGCGCTTCGACATCCCCTGCCTGGCCCGACTGACCGAGCACGGCGTTGATCTGCAGGAGATTGCCCAGGCTTTCGAGATCGCCCCGCAGGCTAAGGCTGCCAGCCACGGGGCCAAGGCCGTTCAGCTCGACGCCTGTGACATGGAACTGGCGATAGGCATCGCGAACCAGGTAGAAGCTGGTGACCAGCATGGGCAGAAAGAACAGGACGCTGATCAGGCTGAACTTCATGCCGAAGCTCAGCCGGTTCATCAACGCGATGGCCGGATGGAGCAGGCGCTTCATGGGTCACCTCCTTGGATTTTTATTGTTCTGCGGGGTAGCACAAGGCCATAACTGGCCGAGACTCTGTATAGCGCAGAATCAATCCAAGGTTTGTAACTTAAGGTTAAGCAGCCTCGCCGCTCACCTCAGAGCAGCACCGTCCACAGTGCAAACACCGCGTACCACAGCACCGCGCTGCGCAGCAGCAGCTCCCACAGGCTGTCCAGGCGCGCCAGCGCACTCTGCGCCTCTTCTTCCTCGGGAATGTCATCGGCCACCCGCCCGACACGGGCGATCAACTGCCCGGCGCTGATGTGCCAGTTGAGCACTTCGTGCAGCATCACCCGGGTCACCGAAACGAAGTTGCCGACCAGCGCAAAGCTCAGCGCCAGCACCCGCACCGGCAGCCAGTCCATGGCATGGCGCAGCTGCGCCGCGCGCTCCTTGAGCGCCGGTTGACGGCTGTTCGCCGCACTCAGCGCCAGCAAGCGATACCCCAGCGCTGCGGCCGGACCGAGCAGGAAATACCAGAAAATCACGGCAAAGAAGCTCTGGTACGCCTGCCACACCAGGTTGCCCTGCACCCGTGCCAGCAGGTCGCGCGGATCGTCTGCCGCCAGGCCCAGGTCGCGCTCGGCCACATGCAGCGCCGCCTGTTCATCACCCCGACGCCAGGCATCGCGGAACGGGCCGAGCGCCGCCTTGGCATCACCGCGCCCGAGGCTGTAGATCAGCACCAGCAGGTGCACCGGCAGTGCCAGCAGGCCGTAGGCCACCGGCTGCAACACGTGCAGCAGCAAGGCCAGCACCAGCGCCGGAGCCAGCACCAGGATCGCCAGGCTCCACCAGGGGTGCACCTTGCCGCTGCGCTCCAGACGTACCAACTCCCCCAGGAAGAACCCGTCACGTTGCAAGCGATGGCGCAGGGACGAGAACTGTTCGACCCACAACACCAGTACCAACACCAGGAAACTCATGCCTTGTCCTCGTTCAGCGCGGCGCGGTAGCGGGGCCAGTCGAAGGCCGGCCCGGGATCGGTCTTGCGCCCCGGCGCGATATGGTCGTGACCCTGGATGCGTTCGGGACCGATCGCAGGCCAGCGGCTGCGGATCTGCCGCGTCAGTTGTTGCAGGGCGGTGTACTGGGCATCGGTGTAGGGCATATCGTCGGTGCCTTCGAGCTCGATGCCGATGGAAAAGTCATTGCATCCCTCGCGCCCGTCGAAGCACGACACCCCGGCATGCCAGGCGCGGTCGAACAACGACACGAACTGGGTGACCGCGCCATCGCGCTCGACGAACAGGTGCGCCGACACAGTCAGGTGCTGGATGCTTTCGAAGTAGGGATGCTCGGCCGGATCAAGCCGGTTCTGGAAGAACTGCTGAACCTTGCCCGTGCCGAAACAGGCCGGCGGCAGGCTGATGTTGTGGATCACCAGCAGGGAAATCGCCTCGCCGTCGGGGCGGGCGTTGAAGTTCGGCGAGGGGCAGTGAGTGACACCGGAGAACCAGCCAGTGGCGCGGTCCAATTGCATGGGCAGATCCTGAAAAACGCCGGATACGAGGCTTCAGTATGCCCCGCCAACCGCGCGCTTGCATGTAAATGATTGTTGGCGCCTCAACGTACCTGGGCGATGCGCAGGCTGTCGAGCACTGCATCCAGGGCGCGTTCGAACAGCAGCCCGTCGTCCAGCACCCGTGCCTCGCCACGGTGCAGGGCAAGGGCCAGGCCGATGCTGTTCCACTCGCGCACCTTCATGCCGGTGCGGTTGGCGAAGACCAGCCGATCACTGCTGTCGATACGCGCCACCAGCTTGCAGCGCAGCGGCTCGTCCTCGTCGCTGAGCTCGATCCAGGTGCCCAGGCGCAGGCGCTGGACCTGGCGCAGTTGCGGGCTGTGTTCCTCCAGCACCGGCATCAGGCCACCTGCCGACTCCTCGGCGACGGCCAGGACGATGTCCGACTCGACCCGCACATCGTCAGCCTCGTCCTGCCAGTGGCCAGGCTCGGCACAGGCGCGCAGGTGCAGACGCTCCAGTTGCAGGAAGAACTCGCGCAGCGCAGCCGAGTCCAGTGCCACCCCCGCCAGCCCATCGCGCAACGCCTTGAGCAGGCCCGGCACCTGTTCGAGCAGGGCCTGGCGCGCTTGCGCCCCCGGGTGCGGGGCGATGCTGGCCAGCAGCGCGTCCATGGTCGCCAGACCATCGATCCAGGCCGCCGATGCCTCGCCCTGCTTGAGCCAGGCCAGCAGCAGCACCTGGCTCCAGGAGTCCACCAGCATCTGCACCACCACCCGCGGCAATACGCGCCCGCGCAGGCGTTGGTTGAGCGCGTGCTGGACCTGCTGGCGTGCCTGCAGCGTCCGCGCCCGGCCCTCTTCGGCATCGCGGGTGCGCTGCTCCAGCAGCTCGTTGCGCCGGCGCTCTTCAGTGCTGAAGAGCAGGAACTCGTCGAGCACCTCGGCGAACAGCCGAGCATCGTCGGTGAAATCGCTGAGCAGCCGCAGGACGATACGCTCCACCCGCGCCTGCAGCCCTTCACCCGCCCCTTCCCAACCGATGGCCATGGCGGCGATTTCGTTGAGCAGGCGGCGCGCCGGATGGCTGGCACGGCTGAACAGGCTCTTGTCGAGCAGGGCGACCTTGAGCAGAGGGATGTGCAGGCGTCCAAGCAGGGCACGCAGGGGCGGCGGCAGGTTATCGTCGCGCTCGATGTAATCGAACAGCAGGCCGACCAGGTTGATCATGTCCTCGTCGGCGGTGGCCAGGCGGCGGCGCGTGCCACTGCGAACGCTGACCCGCAGCAACAGTTGCTCGAGCTGCTGGCCCAGGTCGAAGTCGTCGGCCTCGAACGGCCCAGGCACGTAGTGCTGAAGGTGGGTGAGCAGGCGCAGCAGGTCGGCGCTACCGATCGGCTGCGCCGTCGAGACACTCTGCAAGCGCGGCGCCAGCCTGCCACGTACCGGTGCCAGCAGGCCTTCCAGCGAGGCGAAGTACGCCTGGCCGGCGCTGTCCGCACCAATGTCTTCACCCGCGATCAACGAGGCCTGGGTGCGGCGTGCGGCCAGGCTGCGGTCCTCGGCTCGCCGGCGCGGGGCGGGGGCAAGTTCGCCAAGCACGCCCGCCGCGGCCAGTAGCTGGTTGGCCTCGCCATAGAGCAGGTCGACGTCGCGCAGCACATAGCGCTCGAACAGCTTGAGCAGGACCAGCTTGACCTTGAGGTCTACCCCCAGGCTGCGTCCGGCGTCCAGAAAGTAGCCACACAGGCACGCAGGCCCCAGCGGATTGCAGCGCGCATCCAGGGGGATTTCGAGCAGGGCGGCGAGGCGCTGGCCGAGTTGCTCGAGGGCAAAGCCGTCGCGCGCCAGCACGCGCTCGACCATGGCCCCAACGGCCAGGGTTCGTTCGCGCTGGGCCTTGCCGACGGGCAGGTCGATACTGCCCAGCGCGCCCAGCGGGTCGGCCTGGCCGATGCGGCTGAAGGTGTCGTGGAAGGTGTCGAGAAAGGCCCGCTCGATGCTCTTGCGCTTGAGACGCAAGTCGCGCATGGCTTCAAAATAGAGGTGTTGCTGATCGCCAGCGCAGGCCTTGTCGGCCATTTCGAAGAGGGTGTCGTCAGCGTTGTCGAACAGGGCACGCAGCCCCTGGCGCAGGTGCAGTGCAGCTTTGTCACGCACTTGCAGGAGCACGACGGGAAGGCAAGGCAAGGGCGTACGCACCCCTCTGTCGATGGCGGCCACCAAGGGCCCCATCTTGCCTTCTTCATGCATCCCGAACTCCTTGCAGGGTATTGGTCGACTGGCGAGGAAACATCGTCAAAGCTATGACGCCAAATACAAGGCGCCATTATCAGTGAAAAAGATGAAAGCTGCCAACACGCCATTTACAGGACGCGACCAGGCGCACACTTCCCGACTGCAGGGTCGACGGCTGTACACCGCGCCCCCCTGCCCTATAATCGCCGGCATCTAGCTTGTGGAGCCGACCATGCCGAACCTACGTCTCGCCGATCTCACCGCCGAAATCGAATCCAACGTGCGCCGCGCGCTGCTGGAAGACGTCGGCAGCGGCGACATCACCGCCCAGCTGATTCCGGCCGAGCGGCTGGCCAAGGCCACCATCATCACGCGCGAAGACTGCGTGATCGCCGGCACCGCCTGGGTCGATACCGTGTTCCGCCAGCTCGACCCACGGGTGGCGGTGCACTGGCAGGTGGCCGATGGCGAACGCGCCACTGCCAACCAGGTGCTGTTCCACCTCGAAGGCCCGGCCCGTTCGCTGCTGACCGGCGAGCGCTCGGCACTGAATTTCCTGCAGATGCTCTCGGGCGTGGCCACCCGCGCACGCTTTCTCGCCGACCTGGTCGAGGGCACCCAGGTACGCTTGCTCGATACCCGCAAGACCCTGCCGGGCCTGCGTCTTGCGCAGAAGTACGCGGTCACCTGCGGGGGTTGCCACAATCACCGCATCGGCCTGTATGACGCCTTCCTGATCAAAGAGAACCACATCGCGGCCAGCGGCGGCGTGGCCGAAGCCGTCGCCGCCGCGCACCGCATCGCGCCGGGCAAGCCAGTGGAAATCGAAGTGGAAAGCCTGGACGAACTGCGTCAGGCCCTGGCGGCCGGTGCCGATATCGTCATGCTCGACGAACTGACCCTGGACGAAATGCGCGAAGCGGTGCGCATCACTGCGGGCAAGGCCAAGCTCGAAGCCAGCGGCGGGGTCAACGAAACCACGCTGCGGGTCATCGCCGAAACCGGAGTGGACTACATCTCCATCGGCGCGATGACCAAGGATGTGAAGGCCGTCGACCTGTCGATGCGCCTGAGCCTCTGATTCCGCTGCCCGTCAGCCGACCAATGCTTGCGCTTTCAGCAATGACTTAGCGGCTGAGCGGGCCGTCGCTCACGGTGTTTCGCAGTGCGGCGGTGGCAGGCTGAAACGAAAGAACCGGCCAGAGGGCCGGTTCTTTCGTGATCAGGCAGCGACTCAGAACGAGGCGTTGGCCAGGCCGTCCAGGTAGCGCTCCACGTCCAGTGCCGCCATGCAGCCGGCACCGGCCGAGGTGATCGCCTGGCGGTAGACGTGGTCGGCCACGTCGCCGGCAGCGAACACACCCTCGACGTTGGTGGCAGTGGCATTGCCTTCACGGCCGCCGTTGACCACCAGGTAGCCGTCTTTCAAGGTCAGTTGGCCTTCGAACAGCGAGGTGTTCGGGGTGTGACCGATGGCGATGAACACGCCGTCGACCTTGATTTCGTCGCTGCTGCCATCGTTGTTCTTCAGGCGCGCACCGGTCACACCCATGTTGTCACCCAGCACTTCGTCCAGGGTGGCGTTGAGCTTGAGCTCGATCTTGCCTTCGGCGACACGGGCATTGAGCTTGTCGATCAGGATCTTCTCGGCGCGGAAGGTATCGCGACGGTGCACCAGGGTCACCTTGCTGGCGATGTTGGCCAGGTACAGCGCCTCTTCCACGGCGGTGTTGCCACCACCGACCACGGCAACCGGCTTGTTGCGGTAGAAGAAACCGTCGCAGGTGGCGCAGGCCGACACGCCCTTGCCCATGAACGCTTCTTCCGACGGCAGGCCCAGGTAACGGGCGCTGGCACCAGTAGCGACGATCAGCGCATCGCAGGTGTAGGTGCCGCTGTCGCCGGTCAGGGTGAACGGCTTGCTGGCCAGGTCGACGGCATTGATGTGGTCGAAGACGATCTCGGTCTCGAAGCGCTCGGCGTGTTCCTGCATGCGCTGCATCAGTGCCGGGCCGGTCAGGCCATGGGGATCGCCCGGCCAGTTGTCGACTTCGGTAGTGGTGGTCAGCTGGCCGCCAGCCTGCATGCCGGTGATCAGCAGCGGCTTGAGGTTGGCACGGGCAGCGTAGACCGCAGCGCTGTAACCGGCAGGGCCGGAACCGAGAATGATGACCCGGGAATGACGAACTTCGGACATGTCGTGCTCCTGTCGAGCCGGCCACATGAGGCCGACACCAGTGTGCCGGCGACGCCGGCTGGAAATGAAAAAGGACCTGCGCAGCACTTGGGGAAGGCTACAACGCACAGGTCCGAAAACCTGGGTGCCACCTCCCACTGAGGGCTCGCGGCGTTTCACGGCGTTCAGAAATTGAGCGCACTGTAGCGAGGTGGCAAAGATTAAGGAAATATCCTTCGACAATCCACCTTATAGACAGGCTCTATCCAGGGACGAATCCGATCTGCGATTGTCCCTATGCTTTGTTACAGCCGGTGTCGCGCCTTTCGTCGGCGTCTCAAACTCGGTAATGTCAGCCCGTTTTCCTTCTGTGGAGCATCCCGATGCAAGCCCCCGTCCTGTCCGGCCCCCAGTACCTGCGCGAGGGCCTGAAACTGGTCCTGAGCCCGAACCTGCGGTTGTTCGTGCTGTTGCCGCTGGCGGTCAACCTGCTGCTGTTCGGCGGCCTGATCTATTTTGCCGGCCACCAGTTCAGCCTGTGGGTCGATGCACTGATGCCGACCCTGCCCAGCTGGCTGAGTTTCCTCACCTACATCCTGTGGCCACTGTTCGTCGCCCTGGTGGTGCTGATGGTGTTCTTCACCTTCACCCTGTTCGCCAACATCATCGCTGCGCCGTTCAACGGTTTTCTCGCGGAGAAGGTCGAGGTGGTGGTACGCGGTGAAGACACCTTCCCGGCGTTCAGCTGGGGTGAACTGGCGGCGATGGTGCCGCGCACCTTCAGCCGCGAGATGCGCAAGCTCGGCTACTTCCTGCCGCGCGCCATCGGCCTGTTCATCCTGTCGTTCATCCCGGTGGTGAACGTGGTGGCCGCGCCGCTGTGGCTGGTGTTCGGCATCTGGATGATGGCCATCCAGTACATCGACTACCCGGCGGACAACAACAAGATGAGCTGGCAGGACATGCTCGCCTGGTTGCGCAGCAAGCGCTGGCAGTCGATGGGGTTTGGTGGCATCACCTACCTGGCGTTGATGATTCCGGGGGTGAACGTGCTGATGATGCCGGCGGCGGTGGCGGGGGCGACGTTGTTCTGGGTGCGGGAGCGCAACTGAGGCGTCCGGGCTCTTGTGCCGAAACTCACACCCCCGTTGGATGGCACGGGCTACGCCCGTGTTCGCGGGACCAGCCCGCTCTACAGAGGGATTGGGCTGGTCTTTAGTTTCGCCTACCGCCTTCAGCAGCGGGCACCGCCCGGCAGTCAGTGACTCAACTGGCTGGAGAACTGCCCCACCGCATTGACCACCTTCCTCGCCCCGTCCTGGATCTCGACGATCACGCTGCCGGTTTCCCCGGCCAGCGTCAGGCCCTGCTCGGCCTGGCGCTTGCTGGTGTCGATGATGTCCACCGCCGCCTGGGCCAGTTGCTCGTTCTGTTGCACCACCCGGGCGATCTCCTCGGTGGCGCTGCTGGTACGCGAGGCAAGCTGGCGCACTTCGTCGGCAACCACTGCGAAGCCCCTGCCCTGCTCACCGGCACGGGCGGCTTCGATGGCGGCATTGAGCGCCAGCAGGTTGGTCTGCCCGGCAATGTCGCTGATGGTCTTGATGATCGAGCCGATCACCTTGGACTGCTTGTCCAGCGCCTGGATGCCCTCGGCCGCCTCCTGCATCGAGCTTTCCAGGCCACGCATCACCTCGACCGTCTGGGTGACCACGCCGGTGGCCTTGCGGGCGCTGGCGTCGGTGTCCTGCGAGGTGCTGTAGGCGATATCGGCGGCCTGGGCCACGGCGATTTCCTGGTTGACCTGGTCGGTGATCACAGTGGCGAACTTCACCACTTTGTAGAGCACGTCATGGGCATCGATGATCGGGTTGTACGAAGCCTCCAGCCAGACGACTCGACCATGGGCGTCGATGCGCTTGAAACGCTCGGCCACGTATTCGCCCCGGCGCAACTTGTCCCAGAACTGCTGGTAACCCGCCGAGCTGACTTCCTCGGGTTCGCAGAACATGCGGTGATGCTTGCCGCGCACCTGCTCCAGGCTGTAGCCCATGGTCTGCAGGAAACGGTCGTTGGCGGTCAGCACCTGGCCGTCGAGGTTGAACTCGATCACCGCGGTTGAGCGCATCAGTGCCTTGATCAGGCTTTCATGCTCGCGCGAAGTCTCGATGGTGCGGGTCAGGTCGCTCGAATGCAGGGTGAAGTACTTGATCCGCCCGTCGACACCTTTGACCGGTTGCAGGATCGAGCGCAGCCAGGCTTCTTCGCCATTGCCACGCAGCAGGCGGAACGCGCCGTTGAGGTGCTCGCCGCGGGTGATTGCGGCCTTCATGCGCTGGTAGAAATCCAGCTTCTTCACGTGCTCCGGGACGATCTCTTCGATGTTGCGGCCGATCAGACGATCGCTGCTGTAGAGCATCTCTTTTTCGAAGTTGCCGTTGGCGACTTCGATCCGTCCCTGAGGGTCGAGCTGCAAGACCAGCATCTCGCTGTCGAGGCTGTTCTTCACCTGCTCGATGGATTGCAGCTCCTCGCGCAGTTGCTGGATTTCTTTTTTCAGTTTGCTGTTGAACATCACCGCTCTCCCGGAGCGCAATCCATCCATCGAATGCATCTTCATCGGCTGCGGGCAGGAGGTTCTTGAGTGCCCGGCAAGGAAATATTCCAGGGGCCGGAAAAACCTGGAGAACAGGCGTCACCGGGGGATCATCTGGATGTCACATAACGGCAACCCAGCAGGGGGAAACTTTTTGATATGAATACACCGCCCCTACGCATCACCCTGGTCAGCGAAACCTTCCCGCCCGAGATCAACGGTGTGGCCAATACCCTTGGTCGCCTCAGCGAAGGCCTGCGCCTGCGCGGCCACCAAGTGGAAGTGGTGCGCCCGCGCCAAGCCGGTGATGCGCCGGGCAACGCCGACGACGCGCTACTGCTGTGCCGTGGCTGGCCACTGCCGGGATACCCGGGGTTGCAATGGGGCGAGGTGTCGATGCACAAGCTGTGGCGACGCTGGCGTCGGTTGCGCCCGGATGTGCTGTACATCGCCACCGAAGGCCC
The DNA here is from genome assembly GCF_014268985.1 of Pseudomonas sp. RW10S2. Classification (NCBI taxonomy): domain Bacteria; kingdom Pseudomonadati; phylum Pseudomonadota; class Gammaproteobacteria; order Pseudomonadales; family Pseudomonadaceae; genus Pseudomonas; species Pseudomonas sp. RW10S2. The sequence goes on from NZ_JABWRO010000023.1 coordinate 14,509, forward strand.
GCTCGGGCTCAGCGCCCTGCGCGCCGCACGGCGCCTGGGGATTGCCGTGGTCAGTGGTTTTCACACCAATTTCCCGCAGTATTCCGGCCAGTACGGCCTGGGTCTGCTGGCACGCCTGCTCACCCACTACCTGCGCTGGTTCCACCGCCGCACCGCGACCACCCTGGTCCCCAGCGCCAGCCAGCGCCTGGAACTGGAGCGCCGTGGTTTCGAACGCCTGGCACTGATGGCGCGTGGCGTCGATGCGCAACTGTTCAACCCGGCACGGCGCAGCCAGGCGCTGCGTGAGCAGTGGGGCCTTGGCCCGGATGACGTCGCGGTGCTGCACGTCGGCCGCCTGGCGGCGGAGAAGAACCTCGCACTGCTGCTGCCTTGCATGCAGGGGCTGCAAAAGAGTTATCCACAGCGATGCCTGCGCCTGATCGTGGTCGGCGACGGGCCACTGCGGGCGCAGATGCAGCAGCAGTTCCCCGATGCGGTGTTTTGTGGCGTGCAACGCGGCGAAACACTGGCCGAACATTACGCCAGCGGCGACCTGTTCCTGTTCCCCAGCCTCACCGAAACCTTCGGCAACGTGGTGCTCGAAGCACTGGCCTCGGGCCTTGCGGTAGTGGCGTACGACGAGGCCGCCGCAGCCCAGCATATTCGCCACGGACACAGCGGCGCGCTGGCCATGCCGGGGGATCAGCCAGCATTCATCGACGCCGCATGCTGGCTGCTCGAGGACGCCGAGACCCTGCGCAGGGTGCGTCTCAATGCCCGCCAGCACGCCAGTCGCCAGGGCTGGCAGGCGATCGTCGAAGAGTTCGAGGGGCACTTGTACAGCGCCTGTCGGCAGACCGCCGCCCAGGGTGAGCGCGCGGCCACGCCACTGACGATCAAGTCAGGCTCGACAGCGCCTCGCGGCTGAACGGCAGAATCTCGTCCTCACGGCCCTCGCGGACTTTCTGCGCCCACTGGGCATCCACCAGCAGCGCGCGGCCGACCGCGACCAGGTCGAACTCCTCATCGCCCAGGCGCTGCAGCAGGCCTTCCAGGCTGGCTGGCTTGGCCACCTTGTCAGTGTCGACCATGAACTGCAGGAACTCGCCATCCAGACCGACGCTGCCAACGGTGATGCTCGGCTTGCCGGTGAGCTTGCGGGTCCAACCGGCCAGGTTCAGTGGCGAGCCGTCGAACTCCGGCTCCCAGAAACGGCGGGTGGAGCAGTGGAAGATATCCACACCGGCATCGGCCAGCGGCTTAAGGAAGGCTGCCAATGCCTCGGGCGTTTCGACCAGACGCGCGCTGTAGTCCTGCTGTTTCCATTGGGAGAACCGGAAGATGATCGGGAAACCAGGCCCCACCGCAGCACGCACAGCCTGGACCAGTTCGATGGCGAAGCGCGAGCGTTGCGCCAGATCGCCGCCGTATTCGTCACTGCGCTGGTTGCTGGTGGCCCAGAAAAACTGGTCGATCAGGTAGCCGTGCGCGCCGTGGATCTCGACGCCATCCATACCGATGGCCTTGGCATCGCGGGCCGCTTGTGCAAAGGCGGCGATGACCTCACGGATGTCATCGTGGGTCATTTCATGAACCACCACCTGGCCATCCTTGCTTTTACCGCTCGGGCCATAGCCCGGCACGCTGGCGTCCGGTTCGGTGCCCAGGCGGCGAACGCTGCCCACATGCCACAGCTGCGGAACGATGCGCCCGCCTTCGGCGTGCACGGCATCGACCACCTTCTTCCAGCCAGCCAGGGCGTCTTCGCCATGGAAGCGCGGCACATTCGGATAACCGTTGGCAGCCTTGTGATCGACCGTGGTGCCCTCGGTGATGACCAGGCCCACGCCAGCCGCAGCGCGGCGCCGGTAGTACTCGATGACGCCGTCGTGCGGTACGCCGCCAGGGCAGAAAGTACGGGTCATCGGCGCCATGACCACGCGGGTCGGCAACTCGAGGGAGCCCAGGGTGAAGGGCTGGAACAGTGGGTTGCTGGACATGCGGCGCTCCCGATGAGGGTAAGGAAATGCGCCTGAGCTTAGAGCCAGCCGAGTGGCGGGCACAGCATTATTGATTTGGGTGATTGAGCACGATATGGCGCAGCTTGCTCCTGCACCTGTGGCAAAACTGAGCGGCGGTTCGCCGCTCCAGCATGCATCAGGCCAGTGCCTTCTCGACCGCCTGAACCACCGTCGGATCGTCCGGCGCAGTGCGGGGCGCAAACCTCGCCAGGACGCGGCCGTCCTTGCCCACCAGGAACTTCTCGAAATTCCAGGTGATATCGCCGGGAAACTCCGCGCCCTCGCCTGCCAGCAGGCGGTACAGCGAATGACGCTCAGGCCCGTTGACCTCGAGCTTGGCGCTCAAGGGGAAGCTGACGCCATAGTTCAGGCTGCAGAACTTCTGGATCTCGTCTTCGCTCCCTGGCTCCTGGCCGGCGAACTGATTGCACGGCAGGCCGAGCACACTGAAGCCCTGGCCCTTGAACTGCTGGTGCAGCTTCTCCAGCGACGCGTACTGAGGCGTCAGGCCGCACTTGGAGGCGACATTGACCACCAGCAGCACCTTACCCTTGAACGGTGCCAGGGGCAGGTCCTGGCCGTTCAGCGCCTTGAGCGTCAGATCGTGAAATGCACTCATCTTGATTCCCCTCTCAGGTTGCCGGTTGCCGCTGGGGCGAATTGCGCCCACTAAAAAGGCGCGCGATCAAGCCGTGTACCCGCCCGCAGAGGGTAGGTCGGCTTGCTCGAGCGCCTGACGACTCTCAGAGCTTAGCTGAGAAATCAGTGGTGATGGCCACCTTCACCGTGGATGTGACGGTGAGCGATTTCTTCTTCGCTGGCGTCACGCACGTTGACCACCTTGACCTGGAAGTTCAGGCGCTGACCTGCCAGAGGGTGGTTGCCGTCGACGGTCACGTCGTCGCCGTCGATGTCGCGGATGGTGACGATCTGCATCTGGCCGTCCGGCGCCGAAGCGTGGAACTGCATGCCGACTTCCAGTTGGTCGACACCTTCGAACATGCTGCGGTTCAGGGTGCTGACCAGCTCGGCCAGGTACTCGCCGTAGGCGTCTTCCGGCTCGATGGCAACGGTCAGTTCGTCGCCGGCCTGCTTGCCTTCCAGGGCTTTCTCCAGACCCGGGATGATGTTGGCGGCACCGTGCAGGTAAACCAGTGGCGCGCCACCGGCGGAGCTGTCGATGGTCTCCCCGGCGTCGTTGGTCAGGGTATAGTCGATGGAGACTGCCTTGTTGGCGGCGATCAGCATGGGGCAAGACCTTTTGCAAAAGAATGTAGAGCGCACAAGTGTAACCAAGGCCTCGCCCGATTGCGAACGCGCGGCGGGTGGCGAACGGCCCATCAGTCGGATCATCGGCTTTCACCAGGACGAGGAAGGCCAATGGGTGGTCGAGCTGTCCTGCGGCCATACCCAGCACCTGCGCCACCAGCCGCCGTGGCAGGCACGCCCCTGGGTGCTCGATGCACGCGAGCGCACCCGGCGCATCGGCCAGGCTTTTGCCTGCGGCTGGTGCGCGCAGGGGGCCGATAGCGCTACCCTTGGCCGTTGATCCCTTGCACCGCTTATTCCGAGAAGCACGCATGCAGACATTTTTCATCGCGCCGACCGACTTTGGTGTCGGCCTGACCTCCATCAGCCTCGGCCTGGTACGCGCCCTCGAGCGCGGCGGCCTGAAAGTCGGTTTCTTCAAGCCGATCGCCCAGCCGCATCCCGGCGATACCGGCCCTGAGCGCTCCAGCGAGCTGGTCGCACGCACCCACGGCATCAAGCCACCCACGCCGCTGAGCCTGGCCCAGGTCGAGCGCATGCTGGGCGATGGCCAACTCGACGAACTGCTCGAAGAAATCATCCGCCTGTACCAGCAAGCCTGCGTCGGCAACGACGTGGTGGTGGTCGAGGGCATGGTGCCGACCCGTCATGCCAGCTATGCGGCGCGGGTCAACCTGCACCTGGCCAAGAGCCTGGACGCCGAGGTGATCCTGGTCTCGGCACCGGAGAACGAGGTGCTCAGCGAACTGTCCGGGCGGGTCGAACTGCAGGCCCAACTGTTCGGTGGCCCACGCGACCCGAAAGTCCTCGGGGTCATTCTCAACAAGGTCCGTACCGACGAAAGCATGGCCGATTTCGCCACGCGCCTGCGCGAGCATTCGCCACTGCTGCGCGGCAACGACTTCCGCCTGCTCGGCTGCATCCCTTACCAGGCCGACCTCAACGCCCCGCGCACCCGCGATGTGGCCGAGCTGCTCGGCGCCCAGGTGCTCAATGCCGGCGACTACGAACAGCGGCGGATGAACAAGATCATCATCTGCGCGCGCACCGTGGCCAACACCGTGCCGCTGCTCAAGCCGGGCACCCTGGTGGTGACGCCCGGGGATCGCGACGACATCATCCTCGCCGTGAGCCTGGCAGCGATCAACGGCGTTCCGCTGGCCGGGCTGCTGCTGACCAGCGACAGCAAGCCTGACCCGCGCATCCTCGAACTGTGCCGCGGCGCCCTGCAGGCCGGCCTGCCGATCCTTTCGGTGAGCACCGGCTCGTACGACACCGCCAACCAGCTCAACTCGCTGAACCGCGAGATCCCGGTGGACGACCGCGAGCGCGCCGAGTTCATCACCGACTTCGTCGCCAGCCACCTCGACGCCCACTGGTTGCACCAGCGTTGCGGTACGCCGCGAGAGATGCGCCTGTCGCCAGCGGTGTTCCGCTATCAACTGATCCAACGCGCGCAGCAGGCCAACAAGCGCATCGTCCTGCCCGAGGGCGCCGAACCGTTGCTGGTGCAGGCCGCCGCCATCTGCCAGGCGCGTGGCATCGCCCGCTGCGTATTGCTGGCCAAGCCCGAGGAAGTCGAGGCGGTGGCCCGCGCCCAGGGCATCACCCTGCCCGCCGACCTGGAAATCCTCGACCCCGAGCTCATTCGCGCACGCTACGTCGAGCCGATGGTCGAGCTGCGCAAGAGCCGCAACCTCAACGCCCCGATGGCCGAGCAGCAGCTGGAGGATCCAGTGGTGATCGGCACCATGATGCTGGCGCTGGATGAGGTCGACGGCCTGGTTTCAGGGTTGGTGCACTCCACCGCCAACACCATCCGCCCGGCCCTGCAACTGATCAAGACCGCGCCAGACTGCAGCCTGGTGTCGTCGGTGTTCTTCATGCTGTTCCCCGAGCAGGTGCTGGTGTATGGCGACTGCATCATGAACCCGCACCCCAGCGCCGTGGAGCTGGCGGAAATCGCACGGCAAAGCGCCGAATCGGCGCAGGCTTTCGGGATTGCACCGCGTGTGGCGATGCTCAGTTATTCGAGCGACTCGGCGGCCAGCGACGAGGAAGTGGAAAAGGTGCGCGAAGCCACGCGCCTGGCGCAGCAGGCCGAACATGATCTGCTGATCGACGGGCCGTTGCAGTACGACGCCGCAGCCAACCCGGAGATTGCCCGGCAGTTGGCACCGCACAGCCAGGTAGCGGGTCGCGCCACGGTGTTCGTGTTCCCGGACCTGAACACCGGCAACACCACGCACAAGGCAGTGCAACGCAGTGCCGACTGCGTAAGCCTGGGGCCGATGCTGCAGGGGCTGCGCAAGCCAGTGAACGACTTGCCGCGCGGTGCGCAGGTGGACGATATCGTGCACACCATCGCATTGACGGCGATCCAGGCCAGTCACGTGCGCTGAAACGCATCGCGGGACAAGCCGGCGTACCGACTTGTCCCGCGACAGGGCCGCAAAGCGGCTGCGTTACAGGTCAGGGATACTGCTGAACGGTGCCCTGCTGGTCATACTGCTGGCCAGGGATCGGCTTCAGGTTAACCTCGACGCGACGGTTCTGCGCCCGGCCATTGGCATCGGCGTTGCTGGCGATCGGCTGGTCCGGGCCCATGCCACGAACCGACACCCGTGACGCATCGACGCCCTGCGAGGTCAGGTAGGTGCTGACGGCCTGCGCGCGACGCTGCGACAGGTCCATGTTGTGCTGGCGGCTGCCGGTGCTGTCGGTGAAGCCGACCACTTCGATGGTGTTCTGGTTGAACTGCTTGAACGAGCTGGCGAGGTTGTTCAGCGGCGAGTAGAAGCTTGGGGCGATGTTCGCCGAATCGGTAGCGAAGGTGATGTTACCTGGCATGATCAGCTTGATCTGGTCGCCCTGGCGCTGCACTTCGACACCGGTGTTGGCCATCTGCGCGCGCAGTTCGGCTTCCTGCTTGTCGGCATAGTAGCCATAACCGGCGGCAGCGGCGCCTACCGCAGCAGCGCCGATCAGCGCACCCTTGCCACGGTTGTTGTGATCGATGGCCGCACCGGCGATGGCACCGGCCAGTGCACCCAGGCCACCGTACTTGGCAGTCTTGCTCATCCCTGTGGAGCCGCCCTGCGCCTGGCCCTGGTTGTCGTAGGGGTTCTGGCCGGCACAGCCGGTCATCAGGGCAGCAGCGGTAGCGACGATAATCAGACGACGCATGGTGAACATGGACAAGCTCCTGGTGAAATTCGAAAGTGCAGCGGATCGTATACGGATCAGTGCCAGCCTTGGATTGCAGCGACGCGGAAAAATTCCATGAAACTTCACGCCCGCACGAACGGGTTTTCACGCATCTCTTCGCCGAGGCGAGTGTCCGGACCATGGCCGGTCACCACGATCGCCTCTTCATCCAGGCGGTACAGCCGCTCCTTGATGGAACGAACGATAGCCCGTTGATCGCCCCCCCACAAATCGGTGCGCCCCACGCCACGCCGGAACAGAGTGTCGCCGGCAATCAGCAGCTTGTGTTCGGCAAACCAGAAACTCATCGAGCCCGGCGTATGCCCGGGTGTGTGCAGCGCCACGCCACAGCCGCAGGCCAGCGCCTCGTCATCGGCGAGCCAGCGGTCGGGGGAAGGAACGGGCGTGTAGGGCACACCGAACATCTGGCACTGCATCTCCAGGTTGTCCCACAGCGGCTGGTCGTCCTTGTGCAGGTGCAGGGTCGCACCGGTCAGTTCCTTGAGCCTGCCGGAGGCCAGGAAATGATCGAAATGGGCGTGGGTATGGATGATGCTCACCAGCGTCAGGCCATGCTGTTGCAGGCGTGCGAGAATCTTCTGCTCGTCGCCACCGGGGTCGACGACGATGGCCTTCTTGCTGACCGGGTCGCCGATCAGCGTGCAGTTGCATTGCAGGGGGCCTACGGGGATGGTTTCGCGGATCAGCGATACAGGGATATGGGTCATGGGAGTCCAGCTCCAAGCGACTTCACGCTCATTCGAATAAGGTTTGTACGCGCGCCAGCGCATCATCGATGACGACGTCGGGAACAGACTCGATACGCCGGGCACCACACGCCTCGAGATCCAGCGTACGCAACTGGTTGCACAACACCACGCCCTGGGTTCGCGTACCTGCCCCGCTGAGCGTGACTGCAAACCCGGCATGCCGGGTGAAATCCCCACCTTGAGTAATCGGGACGACCACGGCCAGGCCCGCGGTATTGTAGGCAGCCGGCGTCAGTACAAGCACCGGGCGCATCGCACCTTGCTGCTCGCGACCGACAACAGGCTCAAGATCGACTCGCACAATATCGCCCCTGGCGAATCCCGCCCGCCTCATACCTCACGACCGACAGGACGAATGGCGTTCCACGCCGCGAGCTCATCCGGCTCAGGTGCATCGAGATCGCACTGGGCCATCAGCTCCTCAAGCTTGTACTTGGGTTTTGATCGCACGGGCTTGAAAACCAGCGACCCGGTGGCGGTATCCAGGCAGAGGACGGAGCCCACGCTCAGGCGCATCTGCTTGAGAATGGTCGATGGCAGGCGAATGGCAGCACTGTTGCCCCATTGTTGAATCTTGACTTCCATAAGTATCTCCAAAGGTAGATACATAGTAGAAACCCTCCAGATGATTGCAAGTAACTTGTAGAAACAACGTGTCTACATTGTCATCTGAAGCGCTGCTTCTGAAGTCATGAAACCGAGGTCAGGAGCTATCCCACAACGCAGTGGGAAGTGACACTCAAACAGCCAGAGTCAAGGCAAATACAACCTGAACAACCCGCCACCCAGCGCACCACCGTTGGCGATTTCGATCCGCCCGCGTACGCCGTTGCGCTCGTGCAGGGCGGCGATCCTGGCGGCGAAGTACAGGCCAAGGCCGGTGCTGCCGCTCTGCTGGTCGATGCCCTGCACGTAGTCCTGCTGTCGCTCGAGCATGCGCTGTGGATAACCGGGACCATCATCGTTGACGCTGATCACCAACTGCTCGCCCTCCTCCTCGACACTGATCAGCAACGTATGCCCGGCATAGCGGATGGCGTTGGTCAGTACGTTGGCGACCACCGAGGCGACCAGTTCGCGGTCGAAGAAGCCCAGCGGGCTTTCGGTGTCGATGCGCCAGGTCGCCAGCACGTCGCGGTGGCGGATGACTTCCTGCTGCGCCGCCAACTGGGCTTCGACGAAATCCTCGAGCTCGTGGTAGTCGGGGCAGATCGGCAACTGGTTGATGCCCAGCTTGTACAACCCCAGCAATTGCACCAGCATCCCGTTGAGGTGGCGGAACTCATGCTCCATCACCCCTTGTTCGCTGCCACTGCGGGCCTGTTCGGGCAAACGCGCCAGCCACTGATCGTGGGCCTGGATCAGCGCCGAGAGCGAGTTCTTCATGTCGTGCACGGTGGAGGCGATCACCGTCGAGAAATCCAGCCCCTGCTCATCCCGGCTCATGCGCCGAACACCCGCACGTGCAACTTGCGGTAGCGGTCGAAACGGCTGTCGCTGGCGGGGATGCCAGCCACGCTGTTCAGGCAGTTGCGGCATTCGAGCATGATCGGCTCCGACGGGCTCTCACCGCCGATACGCAGCAGCGCCTGGGCGGTATTGAGGGCAATGCTGATGTTCTTCGGTTGCAGCGACAGGGCCTTGCGAAACATCTCCAGGGCCTCGTTCAACTGGCCGCCCTGATAGCTGCGCACCCCTTGGCGGTTGAGGTCGACAGCCTCGGTGACGGCTCCGAGCACCGTCGGATCGTCGGTGACCTTGGCCACGCTCTGCATGACTTTCGGGTCATCCCCGTAGGTTTCCACGCACCCCTTGAGAATCGAAGTCCCGGCCGACTCCTGCCCCAGGTCCTTGAGCTGCTTGGCCACGGTCAGCGCGGCATCGACCGAGAAGAACTGATCCATCTTTTCCAGACGCTGCATGGCCTGCTCGGTGAGCTTGGCCGCAGTTTCCGCATCGCCGGCCTGCTGCAGGCTGGCAGCCTTCATCAGGCGGGCGCGAACTTGCAGGCCCTGGTCTTCGGTGTGTTCCTTGGCAACTTCGCTGAGCACGGTATTGATCTCGACCCGCGTACGCGCATCGAGGCCATTGCCGGCGTTCTTGTTCATCAGCGCCTGGACCAGGCCCAGGTTGCTCTCGGCGCTCTTGTAGCGCGAGCTCTGCCCCTGGCTCACGGCGTGCCGGTAGGCCTTGGATGCGCCTTCGTAGTCTTCGTTGTCCAGGGCCAGCTTGCCCAGCGCCGCCTGGCGCCGTACCGCCAGCGGTGACAGGCGCACGGCTTCCTCGAGCATGTGCTGGGCGCGCTTGTTGTCGCCCTTGGCCACCAGCACTTCAGCCAGCCCGTCGTAAAGCCCTGGCATGATCGGGAAGGCCTTGAGCGCCTGCTCATAGACGCCCTGGGCCTGTTCGTACTGGCCACGCTTGTGCATCAGGCTGCCCAGCGCCGCATACACCCAAGGCTGCGGGCGGCTGGCCAGAATGTTGGTGAGAAACTTTTCCAGGTCGTCGAAGCGATTGAGGTCGCGCAGTGCATCGGCCCGGTAGCGCAGGCACAACGGCGCGAAACGCGGATCCTGCTTGCACAGCTCGGCGCAGGCCGCCAGCACCTCGGCCGGGCGCCCACGGTCCAGCGCCTGGAGAATCGGCTTGAGCAAGGTCTTGCGCTGCACCAGCTTTTCCAGGCGCTGCGCCAGGCCCAGACGGTTGAACGGCTTGGTCAGATAGGCATCCGGTTCATGCTCGATGGCGCTGAGGACAATCGACTGGCTGCTTTCGGCCGTGACCATGATGAACACGCATTCATGGCTGATGAGCTTGTCCAGCAGCAGGTCCTCGAGCACCTGCTGGCCATTCTTCTTGCCATCGCCCAGGTGGAAGTCCTGGAGGATGAAGTCATAGCGCTTCTGCGCGCACATGCGCAGGGCCTGCTCGCCGCTGTCGGCGGTATCCACGTCGCGCACACCCAACTCGCGCAGCATGGAGCGCGTCGAGGTGCGAAAGTCGGTGAAGTCGTCGACGATCAGAAAGCTTTTTTGCCCATACTGCAGCATCAACACGACCTGTATTGAGAAGAAGTGGAAAAAGGCCTGCGGCGACTGGGCCCGGCGAATGCTGTATCGGCCGGGCGGCGGGAAAGATGAGACCGGGAAGTCAGCGCATGACGAGATAATGGCAACTAGCCATCATTTTAACTGCAAGGCGCTTTCTAGACCAGCAGGCCCAGCGACTTGGCCCGTGCCACTGCTTGCGTGCGGCGCTCCACGCCCAGCTTGCTGTTGATATGGCTGGCGTGGGTCTTGACGGTATGCAGGGAGATGAACAGGCGCTCGCTGATCTGCTGGTTGGAGCAGCCTTGCGCGATCAGCTCCAGCACCGCCAGCTCACGGCCGCTGAGCGCCTCGTTGCTGGCCACGCTGACAGGCGGAGTCTGCGGCAGGCGTGCCAGCAATTCGGCCTGGACCGGGCACACGGGGCTGGCGGCGAGCTGCTCGCGCAACCATATCGGACGCTCCTCCAGCAGCCGCTGGAAAGCGTGCAAAGCCCCGCCATGCGCAGCCTCGAGTGCTTTGGCCAGCAACTTGCCCGCTTCCTGTTCGCGTCCCTGCGCCAGCAACAGATCAACCAACTGGCACAGCGCGCTGACCGCCAGCATCATTCCACCACTGGCCTCCCCCTGTGCCACCAGTGCCCGCAGGCGCTGCTCGGCGGGCTCCGGTCGTGCCAGGGTGCGCTCCAGCAACGCTTGTTGCAGCTCGATATGCAGTGGCAGCAATGGATGAAATTCCGGTGCAGCGGCCGGTTGCTCTCCGCCGTAGGTCTGCCCCAGGCGCAGCAGCCAGGACTCGGCAAGGTCGGTGCGGCCCTGGGCCAGCCAGAGTTCGCACTTCACCAGCGTGATCATGGCCAGGTAGAAGATCGGCGGCACGTCCCAGATGTGCATCAGCCGCTCGGCCTCGGCGAGCTCCGCAAAAGCCTCGGCGAAGCGACCGTCGCGCCCCTCCAGCGAGGCGATCACGCAGTGGCCGATCAGTACGCTGATATCACGACACGCCCGCGCTTCGCTCAGCCCGGCGCGCAACCGCGCCCGCCCTTGGCCTGGTTGCAGGCGCGAGGCATACAGGTAGCCTTCGTAGAGAATCAAGCGGGCGCGCACGGCGTACAGGCGCTGCCCCGACAACCCCTGCAGACGCTGCAACCCCTGACGCACCTCGTCCAGGGCGCGCAACACCTCGCCGCGGGCGTGCAATACCCTGGCGCGATCGTAATGGGCCAGGGCCTCGAACAATGGATTGCCAACACGCTGGGCCAACTCCAGCGCCTCACGGTTCCAGCCCCGCGCCCGCCAGAAGTCACCGTCGGCAATGGCCAGGTTGGACAGCGTCGACAGGCACACCAGACGCTGGCCATAGCGCTTGCAGGGCAGGCTCTGCAGGGCTTCCTCGCAGTAGGCCAGGGTGCGCTCGCGATCGCCGCGGCCGCGCGCGATCACGCCGCTGAGCGCCAGCCACTGGGCGAGCATGGATTTCTGGGCGGTCGCCGAGGGCGCTGGGAGGAAACGGCTGAGATAGGCCGCCAGTTCTTCGGCAGCATCCAACTGGCAGGCCAGGCCCAGTGCCCAGCTGTACAGCACGATCAAGCGTGGCGTACTGATCAGCAGGCTGTCAGGCAGGTCCATCTTCCAGCGCAACAGCATGCCGACGTTCTGTTCGGCCAGCAGTTGCTCTTCGGAAAGGCTCTGCACCAGATCGGCGGCGACATCCAGAGAACCCGCACGCAAGGCTTGCTCCACTGCTTCGTCGAGCAGCCCCTGGCGCTCGAACCAGCGACAGGCACGCAGATGCAGCGCCGCCGAAGGCTCGCTGGCCTGGCGACTGCGCAGCAGGTCGGAGAACAGGTGGTGATACCGGAACCAGCGACCGTGCTCATCCAGCGGCACCAGGAACACCTGGTGAGCCTGCAGGTAACGCAGGATGGCCGCGCTGTCCTCGCGCTCGCGCAGGGCGTCGCACAGTTCGATGCAGAAGCGCTCCTGGCAGGCGGTGTCATAGAGGAAGGCCTGGACTTCTACCGGCAGGATCTCGATGACCTCTTCGAGCAGGTAATCGCGGATCAACCCTTCACCACCGTGCAGCGCCTGGGGCAAGGCATGGTCCTCGCCAGACTCGCTGGTCGCCAGTTGCCAGAAACGCAGCCCGGCGACCCAGCCGTCGCTGCGCTGGATCAGGTTGTCCAGCGCCTGACCACGCAGGCCGGTGGGCTGGCGGCCAATCACGGCGAGGGCTTCGTCGGAGGTCAGGCGCAAGTCTTGTTCGTTGAGTTCGGCCAACTGGCGCGACAGGCGTAGCCGCGCCAGATGCCAGTCGGGGCGCTGACGGCTGGTGACCAGCAATGCCAGACCCGGCGGCAAATGGTTGAGGAAGAACTGCAGGCAGCGATCGAGAACCGGCCCCTGGGCAAGATGGTAGTCATCCAGCACCAGCAGCAGCGGCGTATCGCTATTCAGGTAGAGCGCCAGCTCGTCGAGCAGGCTGTCGAGCCATTCTTCGAAGGCGAACGGCTGATGGCGCTGGCGCATCTTTAGCAAGCCCATAGCCTGACCACCCAACGCCGGGCAGAACTGCTGCAAGCCTTCGAGCAGACGCTCGAGGAAACGACCGGGGTCGGCATCGCGCTGGCTCAGGCCCAACCAGAGGCTGCGCCAGTGGCTGGGCAGTTGCTGGCAGAACTCGATGGCCAGCGAACTCTTGCCGAACCCCGCCGGTGCGTTGACCAGCAGCAACCGCCCATCCAGCCCGGCTTCAAGGCGCTGGCACAAGCGCGCGCGCAGCACATGCCCGTCCGGCAGCGGTGGCCGGAAGAAACGCCCGTCCAGCAGACCCAGGGCCTGGCTGGCGACTCCATGCGTACGGGACAAATCTGTCATGGCCGACTCGTTCTGGTTGGAAGATCACGGCGGTACGGATTGTTGCGAGACTAACGGCTATTGCGGCGCATTTGAAGAAAATCGAAACGCTTGAGAGGGAAAAGACTACGACAAAAAGCAACAACACTGATGGACATCAGTGAGATCTATTGCACGGCATAGCACAGACCGCCCCGGCAAGGGCGCAAAGGCTCAGCGAGGTTCGAGCCAGACCAGCGAGGCGAAACGCCCGCCCTGTGGGGTGCGTCGATAGGAGAAGAAACGCGGATCGCTGACCGTGCAGAAACCGCCGCCATACACGGCCGTCACGCCGCGCGCGGCCAGACGGATACGCGCCAGGGCATAGATGTCGGCGATCAGCTTGTCGGGGCGCTCGCCCGCGACGAAGGCACTGGCAGCCTCCGGATGCACGGCGGTGAAAGCATCGCGCACTTCCAGGCCCACCTCGAACGCTTGCGGGCCGATGGCAGGGCCCAGCCAAACCAGCACCTGTTCAGGTGCCAGCGCCAGACGATCAAGGGTGGCTTCCAGCACGCCACCGGCCAACCCGCGCCAGCCCGCATGGGCGGCCGCCACACGCGTGCCGGCACGATCGCAGAACAGCGCGGGCAGGCAATCGGCGGTCATCACGGTACAGGCGATACCAGGCTGGTCGGTCCAGCTGGCATCCGCTTCGGCCACCACGGCCGGATCGGCGTCTGCCACGACCAGGCCATGCACTTGCTTGAGCCAGGCCGGCTGGATAGCGAATTCATCGCCCAAGCGGCGGCGATTCTCGGCAACCGCCGCAGGGTCGTCGCCCACGTGGTCACCCAGGTTGAAGGTGTCGTAGGGCGGCAGGCTGACGCCACCCTCACGCGTGGTGACGCAAGCGCGAACCGAGGCCGGGGCCGGCCAGTCGGGGAAGATCAGCGATTGCGTCAGCTCGCTCATCCGATGAAGCTCTCGCGGTCCTGGTCGAGCAGCGACAGCAGCCACATGAAGTCGTCCGGCAAGGGCGATTTCCACTCCATGCGCTCACCGGTCGTCGGATGGTCCAGCGCCAGGAAGCGTGCGTGCAGCGCCTGACGCGGGAAATGCTTGACCGCCTCGACCATGGCCACGCTGGCCGCCGGCGGGATGCGGAAGCGACCGCCGTAGGTCTGGTCACCCACCAGCGGGAAACCGACATGGGCCATGTGCACACGAATCTGGTGGGTACGCCCGGTCTCCAGCTTGACCCGCACATGGGTGTGCGAGCGGAAGCGCTTGAGCACGCGATAGTGGCTGACCGCCGGCTTGCCGCCATCGGTGACCGCCATGCGCTGACGCATGCCGCCGTGGCGACCGATCGGTGCATCGATCTTGCCACCGGCCGTCACCACGCCAACCACGATGCATTCATAGATGCGGCTGACCGAGCGCTTCTGCAGTTGGTCGACGAGGTTGGTCTGCGCCTGCAGCGTCTTGGCGACCACCATCAGGCCGGTGGTGTCCTTGTCCAGGCGGTGGACGATGCCGGCGCGCGGCACGTTGATGATGTCCGGCACATGGTGCAGCAAGGCGTTGAGCAGGGTCCCGCTGGCATGCCCGACAGCCGGGTGGACCACCAGCCCGGCAGGCTTGTTGATCACCAGGATCTGGTCGTCTTCATAGACGATGTCCAGATCGATCTCCTCTGCCTCCCATTCACCCTGGGCCTCCTGTTCGGCCTCCAGGGCGAGAACGGAGCCGGTGTGGACGGTATCGCGCGGGCGCAGCACCGCACCATCGACGGTCAGGCGGCCTTCCTTGATCCACGAAGTCAGGCGCGAACGCGAGTACTCGTCGAACAATTGGGCGGCGACCTGGTCGAGGCGTTGGCCGCCCAGCTCGGACGGGACCTCTGCACTAAGTTGAATGATCTCGGACATGCTCGAATCGATGGGCTTACAGCCTTTGGTTTCAGCTGCGTGCTTGTGGTTAAATACGGCTTCTTTTGCCCCGGGGTTGGCCGGGGGCGCTCATCATAACAGGACGGCACCGCCCAAGACAGCGGCCGTCAAAGGACGCAAGCCGCCATGCAAGTGAAACACCTGCTGCTGATCGCCATCCTCGGGCTCACTGCTGCCTGTTCCTCGAACAAGGAAGTCATTGACGAGAACCTCAGCGAAGCCGAGTTGTACCAGCAGGCGCAGGCCGACCTGGACAACCACAGCTACACCAGTGCCGTGAACAAGCTCAAAGCCCTGGAATCGCGCTACCCGTTCGGCCGCTACGCCGACCAGGCCCAGCTCGAGCTGATCTACGCCAACTACAAGAACACCGAGCCGGAGGCCGCCAAGTCTGCTGCCGAACGCTTCATCCGCCTGCACCCGCAGCACCCGAACGTCGACTACGCCTATTATCTGAAAGGCCTGACCTCGTTCGACCAGGACCGCGGCCTGCTGGCGCGCTTCCTGCCGCTGGACATGACCAAGCGTGACCCGGGCGCGGCGCGCGACTCGTACAACGAGTTCGCCCAGCTCACCAGCCGCTTCCCCAACAGCCGCTACGCCCCGGACGCCAAGCAGCGCATGATCTACCTGCGCAACCTGCTGGCCTCCTACGAAATCCACGTCGCCGACTACTACCTGAGCCGCGAGGCTTACGTTGCCGCCGCCAACCGTGGCCGCTACGTGGTGGAGAACTTCCAGGAAACGCCATCGGTTGCCGACGGCCTGGCCGTGATGACCGAGGCCTACCAGAAAATGCACCTGGACGACCTGGCCGCCACCAGCCTGGAAACCCTCAAGCTCAACTACCCGAACCACCCGAGCCTGGTCGACGGTCAGTTCGTACCCAAGCAGAGCGAGTCCGACGGTCGCTCCTGGCTGTCCAAGGCTACCCTGGGCCTGATCGAGACCGACACCCCGCTGCCACCGGGTGAAACCCGCGCCAACCAGGACGTGGTCCGTCAGTTCAAGGACGCCCGCTCGGAAATGCCGGCCGACCTGCTGCCCAAGGACGAGAACGGCGATCCGATCCTGCCGGCTGGCCCCAAGGAAGCCGAAGAGGATCGTTCCTGGTTCAGCTACCTGACCTTCGGTCTGTTCGACTGACAGATCGCGCAACGACGGAAAGGGAGGCCCAGGCCTCCCTTTTTTCATGGCCGCGTCCTAGACTGTGGCCTCTTCCTTCACGACAAGCTGGACACCATGGTTCGTCTACTCTTCTGGATCGCCCTGATCGCCGCCGCGTTCTGGCTGTGGCGTAAATTCAAGATCAGCCAGCAATCACGCCCCGAGCCACGCCTCGAAGACCCCTTGACCATGGTGCGCTGCGCCCATTGCGGCGTACACCTGCCCAACGACCGGGCGCTCAAGCTCGGCAAGGACTGGTACTGCAGCCAGGCCCACCTCGAGCAGGGTCCTGGCCGACAAGGCTGATTGCCGACAACTGGCTCCCCCCAGTGCAGGAGGGGGCCAGTTTTCAGATTCCTGGGCAAGGCCCGCTTATCCCTCCCCGACCCTTTAGCTCCATTTGCGACCCCTCTCCCCCGCCACCATTGACCCTGCCCGACAAAACTCGCTAAATCCTATTTATCCGCATAAATATGAAAAATAGCGAAATGCTCAAGCCCAAACGCAAGCGCCAGAAGCTCTCGGACCTGATCGTCGAATCGGTCAAGCGCTCGATCGTCACCGAAGCCTTGCGCCCCGGTGATCGCCTGCCCACCGAACGCGAGCTGATGGAGCACTTCGAATGCTCCAAAGGGACCGCCCGCGAGGCGCTCAAGGCCCTGGAGGTCGAAGGGCTGGTCAACACCCGCACCGGCCCGACCGGCGGCGCCTATCTCGCTGAAGTGGGCACCGAGCCGGCCAGTCGTGCGCTGCGCAACTACCTGCACTTCCAGCATCTGGACGGCGAACAGGTCTACCAGTTGCGCAAGGTCATCGAGGTCGAGTTGGCAGTGGCCGTGATGGGGCAGCTCAGCGACGCCGACTATGCCGCACTGCAGGCCAACATCGACTTCTGCAGCACCCCGGAAGACAGCGAGCAGGGCCAGCGCGAACAGCGCCTGGCGGAAATCGAGTTCCACACCTTGCTGGCACGCCGCTGCCCCAATCCGCTGCTGCGCTTCATGGCGGTGTTCCTCAACGACCTGCTGCGCGACCTGGTGGTACTGAAGAAGGCCTACCTGCCCAAGCGCCAGCAGTTCGCCGCGGCCAACATCGACTACCACAAGCAACTGCTGGTCGCCCTGCGCGCCAGCGATGAAAAGGCCGTGCGCCGGCTGATGCACGAGCACATGTGCGACGCCGAACATCACATGACCGCGCTGGAGGGCGAGGTCGAACGCAACTTCCTGCTGGAGTTCGAGCACCACCACTGATCCAGCCTGCACAGAGGCCTGCCTACAGGCCCGGCCGTACCCGCTTTGCCATTGCCACTCCTGCCTAATAACCAGAATCAAGGAGTTATCCATGCAAAGACGTACCCTGCTCAAGGCAGGTCTTGCCCTGGGTGCCCTCGGCAGCCTCCCCCTGGGAGCGCAGCGGGCATTCGCCGAACAGCCGCTGGTCTTCTACGGGCTCAAGTCGATGTCCGGCGCCTTCGCCAGCTACGGCAAGTACGCCGACATGGGCTCGCGCCTGGCCATCGCCGAGCACCCGCAACTGCTGGGGCGGCCGCTGCAGTACAAGGTCATCGACACCGAAGGCAATGCCGGCAAGGCCGTGCGCAAGGTCCAGGAAGCCATCGGCCAGGACGGTGCGAGATTCTTCCAGGGTTGCACCCTGTCTTCCTCCGCCCTGGCCGTGTCCAAGGAAATCAACAAGGCCGGCGGCGTATTCATGACCCCGGTCGGCGCCGACGAGATCACCGGCAAGGATTGCAATCTCTCGACATTCCGCTGGTCGGTGCCGACCTACGGCGCGATTCGCGAAACCCTGGTGCCGATGATCCGCCAGCTGCCGCAAGCCAAGCGCTGGTACACCATCACCCCGCAATACGTGTTCGGCGATGCGCTGCTGGACAATGCGCGCAAGGTTTTTGCCGAGTTCGGTGTCGAGCACATCGGCAACAGCTACCACTCGCTGCAGGAACAGGAGTTCTCCGGGTACCTGACCAATGCCATCGCCGCCAAGCCCGACGTGCTGGTGCTGCTGAACTTCGGCAGCCAGTCGTCCAACGCCCTGCGCCAGGCGGTCAACTTCGGCATCAAGGAGCGGATGAAGGTGCTGCTGGTCTGGTCGGCAGGGCTCGACCAGTTCCAGGAGCTGGGCAGCGATGTGCTCGAAGGGGTCTACCTGGGCGCCCAGTACTGGCATCAGGTGGATACGCCGCTGAACAAGGCGCTGGTCGCCGCCACGCAGAAGGCCTATGGAATCAACCCCAACTATCCGCTGGCCGCCGACTACATCGGCACCAAGGTCATGCTCGACGCCATCGTCCAGGCTGGCACCTTCGACGGCGCCAGCGTCGCCAGGGCCTTGCAGGGCATGCGCTTCCAGGGCCCGACCGGCGAAGAGCTGATCCGCCCTGGCGACCACCAGGTGCTCAAGGACTACTACCTGCTGCGCGGCAAGCCCCAGGGTCAGTTGCGCGACGAGGACGACCTGGCTGAAGTCATCAGTTCGGGCCGCTCGTTCGTTGAGGTCGATCACACCGGTTGCGCCCTGGCCTGAGGCCGCGCCGCCAGTCAAACACACCTGTACAGGCAGCCGCGCCGCGCGCTGTCGAGGGCACGCTCATGCTCGAATTGTACCTGTTCCAACTGCTCAACGGCCTGGGCCTGGGGATGATCTACTTCCTCATCGCCGTAGGCCTGACGATCATTTTCGGCCTGCTGAACTTCGTCAACTTCGCCCACGGGGCGTTCTTCCTGCTCGGCGCCTACCTGTGCTACACCGCCGTGGCTCTGACCGGCAACTTCTGGCTGGCATTGCTGATTGCCCCGCTGGTCGTGGCAGCGCTGGCCTGGGCGGTGGAGCGCCTGCTGATCAAGCGCATCTACCACCTGCCGCACACCTTCCAGATCCTGGTCACCCTTGGCATCGCCCTGATCATCCAGGAAGCCTCGGTCCTGATCTGGGGGCCGGTGGGCAAGAACATCGCCGTACCGCCGGAGCTCCGTGGCGTGGTGATCCTGGGCGACTTCATCTACCCCTACTACCGCCTGTTCCTGATCGGCTTCGCCGCGCTGATCGGCCTGGCCTTGTGGCTGCTGCTCGAACGCACGCGCTTCGGTGCCCTGGTACGCGCCGGCAGTGAAAGCACCGAAACCGTGTCGCTGCTGGGCACCAACATCTTCCGCCTGTTCTCCCTGACCTTCGCCCTCGGTGTGGGCCTGGCCGGTGTCGCCGGGGTGCTGTTCGCGCCGTTGCGCGGTGCCCAGCCCTTCGTCGGCCCGGAGATCCTCGGCATCGCCTTCGTAGTGGTGGTGATCGGCGGCATGGGTTCGTTCGGCGGCGCGCTGGTCGGTGGACTGCTGGTCGGCGTGGTGCAAAGCATGATGACCAGCCTCTGGCCGCAAGGCGCCAGCCTGATGATCTACGGGGCGATGGCCGCGGTGATCCTGGTCCGTCCCTATGGCCTGTTCGGGAGAGCATGATTGATGAGCGAGAAGAATCCATTACCGGTCGGGCCGCGCACGCCGGTCCTGCTGTTGCTGGTGGTCGCCAGCCTGGTGCTGCTGCCGTTGGTGCTGCCTTCGGCCACGCTGGCCACCGAGATCCTGATCTTTGCCCTGGCGGCGCTCGCCTGCAACCTGCTGCTGGGCT
The DNA here is from genome assembly GCF_014268985.1 of Pseudomonas sp. RW10S2. NCBI lineage: Bacteria > Pseudomonadati > Pseudomonadota > Gammaproteobacteria > Pseudomonadales > Pseudomonadaceae > Pseudomonas > Pseudomonas sp. RW10S2. The sequence continues at coordinate 34,403 of NZ_JABWRO010000023.1, forward strand.
ACACCGGCCTGCTGTCGTTCGGCCAGGGCATTTTCTTCGGCGTGGGTGCCTATGGCGCGGCACTGCTGATGATCCATCTGAAATGGGGGCTGTTCGCCGCGCTGCTGGGCGCTGCGGTATTCGGTGCGTTGCTGGCGCTGCTGGTCGGCGCACTGGCCATCCGGCGCAAGGGCATCTACTTCGTCATGCTGACCCTGGCCTTCAGCCAGATGGCGTACTTCCTGGCCTACACCCTCAGCGGCTGGACCGGTGGCGACAACGGCCTGCTCGACGTGCCGCGGCCGAATATCGAGGTCTTCGGTCATGTACTGGTCGATCTGGCCGACCCTCGGCATTTCTATGCCTTCGTCGCCCTGCTGTTCCTGCTGATTTTCGCCTTCGCCCTGCGGGTGATCCGCTCGCCCTTCGGCAGCACCTTGCTGGCGATCCGCGAGAACGAGACCCGCGCGGCGGCGATCGGCTACGACACCCGCCACTTCAAGATCCTGGTGTTCATGCTGTCCGGTGCCATCACCGGTATCGCCGGGGCGCTGTACGCCATGCTGCTGCACTTTGCACCGCTGTCGAACATCGACCTGATGATGAGCGAGAACATCCTGATCATGACCATCATCGGCGGCACGGGCTCGCTGTTCGGCTCGCTGCTGGGGGCCGGCGCCATCGTGGTGCTGGGCGACGTGCTGTCGGAGCTGTGGCCGCGTTGGCTGATGCTGCTCGGGCTCATCCTGATCCTGGTGGTGGTGTTCATGCGTGGCGGCCTGTGGGGCGGCCTGGCCGAACTGGGCAAGCGCCTGCGTCCGGGGCGTACGTTGTCGACCAAGACCAAGGAGACCTTGTGATGAGCGAGTTCCTGCTGGAAACCCGCAACCTGGAGCTGGCCTACGGGCCGTTCCGCGCAGTCGGCGGTGTCGACCTGAAAGTCCGCCCTGGCACCATCCACACGGTCATCGGCCCCAACGGCGCCGGCAAGACCAGCCTGTTCCACTGCCTGACCGGCGAACGCCAGGCCACCGCCGGCAGCATCCTGTTCAATGGCCGCGACATCGTCCGCAAGCCCTCCCATGGCCGCGTGGCCCTGGGCATGGCGCGCTCGTTCCAGCTCACCAGCCTGTTCCAGAACCTCTCGGTACGCGAGAACCTGCGCCTGGCCGCCCAGGGCCGCGATGGCCTGGGCGCGCTGAACTTCTGGCGTAGCATCGAGCACAAGCGCAGCCACTGGGACACCGCCGACCAGGTGCTCGAGCGCCTGAAACTCACAGGCCGTGCCGACACCCTCGCCGGCGAACTCTCCCATGGCCAGCAGCGCGTACTGGAAGTCGGCATGTCGATCTGCGCCAGGCCAAGCCTGCTGATGCTCGACGAACCCACCTCCGGCATGGGCATCGACGACATTCCGCTGATGACCGAGCTGATCAGCGATCTGGGCCGCGACCACACCGTGCTGCTGATCGAGCACAACATGAGCATCGTCATGTCGATCAGCCAACGCATCACCGTCATGAGCCACGGCCAGATCCTGGTCGAGGGCACCCCGGAATTCGTGCGCAACGACGAACGCGTGCGCACCGCCTACCTTGGAGAGGCCGCCTGATGCTCAACGTCGACTCGATCCATTCCTACTACGACAAAAGCCACGTGCTCGAAGGCGTCTCCCTGCAGGTCGGTGCCGGCGAACTGGTGACCCTGCTGGGGCGTAACGGCGCCGGCAAGACCACCACCCTGCGCAGCATCCTCGGCATCGTGCGGCCACGCCAGGGCCAGATCAGCTTCGATGGCCAGCCTCTGGTCGGCCGCGAAATCTTCGATATCGCCCGCCGGGGCATCGCCCTGGTGCCGGAGCACCGCGGCATCTTTCGCCAGCTCAGTGTCGAGGAAAACCTGAAGATCGCCACGCGCAAGGAGAGCCGCTGGCAACTGCGTGACGTCTACGCGATGTTCCCGCGCCTGGAAGAGCGCCGCCGTAACGGCGGCTTCGCGCTGTCGGGTGGCGAGCAGCAGATGCTGGCGATCGCCCGGGCCCTGCTCAATGGCCCGCGGTTGCTGATCCTCGATGAGCCGACCGAGGGGCTGGCGCCGGTGATCGTCGACGAGTTGGTGAAGATCCTGCGGCGGATCAAGGACGAGGGCCTGTCGATCCTGCTGGTGGAGCAGAACCTGATGGTCTGCGATGCCTTGGCCGACCGTCACTACGTGCTCGAACAGGGTCGCGTGGCCTACCAGGGAACCGCCGCACAGTTTCGCGACGACCCGAGCATCAAGAACCGCTACCTGGCGCTGAGTGCCTGATTTCAGGCATTGCTCTGTATCGGCCTCTTCGCGGGCAAGCCCGCTCGCACTGGGATATCGCCACGCGCCGCCCGCGAAGAAGCCCCCTATTTGCTACAGGAGAGACGCCCCATGAACACCCGCATCGATCCCTCGCAACACCTGCTCGGCCAGGGCGCCCTGGTCAACCGCGAGCGCCTCTGGCAATCGCTGATGGACCTGGCCCGGCTCGGCGCCACGGCCAAGGGCGGCGTGTGCCGCCTGGCGCTGACCGATCTCGACCGACAGGCCCGCGACCTGTTCGTGCGCTGGTGCGAGGAGGCCGGCTGCACGGTCAGTGTCGACGCCATCGGCAACATCTTCGCCCGCCGCGCAGGACGCAACCCGGCACTGGCGCCGGTCATGACCGGCAGCCATATCGATACCCAACCCACCGGAGGCAAGTTCGACGGCTGCTACGGCGTCATGGCCGGGCTCGAAGTGGTGCGCACCCTCAATGACCTTGGCCTGCAGACCGAGGCCCCACTGGAAGTGGTGGTGTGGACCAACGAAGAAGGCTCGCGCTTTCCACCGTGCATGATGGGGTCGGGGGTGTTTGCCGGTAAGTTCGGCCTGCAGGAGACCCTCGACAAGGTCGACGAACAAGGCCTTTCGGTGGGCGCGGAGCTCCAGCGCATCGGTTACGCCGGCCCGCGGGTGCCCACCGGGCATCCGGTCGGCGCTTATTTCGAAGCGCATATCGAGCAAGGACCAGTGCTGGAAGACCAGCGCACCACCATCGGTGTGGTTCAGGGCTGCCTGGGCCAGAAATGGTTCGACCTGGTGTTCACTGGCGTCGAGGCGCATGCAGGCCCGACGCCGATGCACCTGCGCAAGGATGCGCTGGTTGGCGCTGCCGAGGTGGTGGCCGCAGTCAACCGCGTGGCCCACGCCCACCAGCCCCATGCCTGCGGCACCGTCGGCTGCCTGAACCTGCACCCTGGCTCGCGCAACGTGATTCCCGGCCAGGTGCAGATGACCCTCGACCTGCGCCACCTCGACCCCGCCCACCTGGATGCAATGGTCGCCGAGGTACGCGAGGTGATCGAGGCCAGTGCCGCCCGCCATGGCCTGAGTTTCGAGCTGACCCCCACCGCCGACTTCCCACCCTTGTACTTCGCCGAGCAGTGCGTCGATGCGGTACGCCAGGGTGCGCGCACGCTGGGCCTGAGCCACATGGACATCGTCAGTGGCGCTGGCCACGATGCGATCTTCCTCGCCGAGCTGGGCCCGGCCGGGATGATCTTCGTGCCGTGCGAAGGCGGCATCAGCCACAACGAAATCGAGAACGCCGCGCCGCAGGACCTGGCAGACGGCTGCGATGTGCTGCTGCGCGCCATGGTCCAGGCCGCCAACCCGGGAGCCCATTGAGATGACAGGCAAGACCGCCATCGGTGAATTCAGTGCCACCGAGCTGCTCGAACTGTACCGCCGCCGCCAGTTGTCGCCGCTCGAAGTGATCGACGACGTGCTGGCCCGCATCGACCTGCACAACCCTGCCGTCAACGCCTACTGCCATGTCGACGGTGAAGGCGCGCGCGCCGCGGCCCGCGCCAGCGAACGCCGCTGGCAGCGTGGCGAGCCGTGCGGGCGCCTGGACGGCCTGCCCGCGTCGATCAAGGACCTGACCTTGACCCGCGGCATGCCGACCCGCAAAGGCTCGCGCACCAGCTCAGGCGCCGGGCCGTGGGAAGTCGATGCGCCCTTCAGCGCCTTCATGCGCGAGGCTGGCGCAGTGCTGGTGGGCAAGACCACAACGCCGGAGTTCGGCTGGAAAGGGGTCACCGACAACCCGTTGTACGGCATCACCCGCAACCCCTGGGATACCCGTCTGACCGCGGGCGGGTCGTCTGGCGGTGCGGCAGCAGCAGCGGCGCTCAACCTCGGCGTGCTGCACCAGGGCAGCGATGCCGGTGGCTCGATTCGAATCCCCTGCGCCTTCACCGGCACCTTCGGCATCAAGCCGACCTTCGGCTACGTACCGCAGTGGCCAGCCAGCGCCATGACCGTGCTGTCGCACCTGGGGCCGATGACTCGTACGGTGGATGACGCCGTGCTGATGCTCGACTGCGTGGCCCGCCCCGACCCGCGCGACGGCCTGGCAGGAGCCCCGCGCCAGTCGCCCTGGCTGGACGACTCGACCGACCTGCGCGGCCTGCGCATCGCCTACAGCGCCGACTTCGGCTACATAAAGGTCGATCCGCAGATCCAGGCCCTGGTGACCCAAGCCGTGCAGCGCCTGGCGCGCCTGGGGGCAACGGTAGAGGAAGTCGATCCAGGCTTCAGCGACCCACTGCAGACCTTCAATACCCTGTGGTTCGCTGGCGCGGCACGCTTGGCCAGTGGACTGAGCGAGGCACAGCGGGACTTGCTCGACCCGGGCCTGCGCGGCATCGCCGAACAGGGGGCCGGCATCAGCCTGGCCGATTACACCCAGGCCCTGGAAGCACGCGCCGAGCTGATCGCGCAGATGAACGCCTTCCACAAGCGTCATGACGTGCTGCTGTCACCGATGCTGCCGCTGGTCGCGTTCGAAGCCGGGCACAACGTGCCGCCAGGGTCGGGCATGGCGCAGTGGATGGAGTGGACGCCGTTCAGCTACCCGTTCAACCTGACCCAGCAGCCTGCGGCGTCGGTCCCCTGCGGTTTCACGCACGAGGGGTTGCCGGTGGGGCTGCAGGTGGTGGGCGCGCGCTTTGCCGATGAACAGGTGCTCAGGGTGTGCAAGGTGTACGAGCAGCATTACCCCAGTCGGCACCTGCAGGCGCCGCACCGGCACTGAAGGCTGGCAGAGTCCGCAGCGGCCTTGCGCAACGCAAGGCCGCTGCATGTTTTCAGCCCAGACGCCCGGCCGGCGCGTAGGGCGCAGGATCGATGATCGGCTCGGCCCCGGTCAGCAGGTCGGTAAACAACTGGCACGAAGCAGGCGCCAGCACCAGACCGTTGCGGTAATGCCCGCAGTTGAGCCACAACCCCGCATGCCCAGGCACCGGCCCGATGTAGGGAATGCCTTCAGGCGAGCCCGGTCGCAGCCCGGCCCAATGCCCAACGACTGGCGCGTCCTTCAGTTGCGGCAACAGCTCGATCGCCGAAGCCCGCAGGCTTTGCAGCGCTGCCTCGGTCGGGGTCTTGTCGAAGCCCTCGTGCTCAAGCGTGCTGCCCACCAGGATATGCCCGTCACGCCGCGGAATCGCATAACGCCCCTTGGCCAGTACCATGCTTGGCAGGAAGTCGGCATCGCACTTGAACAGGATCATCTGCCCCTTTACCGGCTCCACCGGCAATTCCAGCCCCAGGGAGCGCAACAGGTCACCACTCCAGGCACCGGCACTGAGCACCACTTCGTCGGCGCTCAGCACGCCTTCATTCGTCAGCACACCGGTCACACGCCCGCCTTCCTGGGCGAAACCGCTGATCTGGCAGTGCTCGCGCAGACTGACGTTGGGCAGCGCCAGCAACGCGGCTTTCAGCGACTTCACCAGGCGCGGGTTGCGCACGTTGGCCACGCCAGCCATGTAGATGGCGCGCTGGAAGCCTGGGCCGAGGACTGGCACGGCGTCATAGGCCGCCGAGATATCCACGGCGCTCAAGGGACGTTGTTCGCGCGCAGCCCAGGCCAGGGCCTGGGCTTCATCGTCGAGGTCGAGCCAGTACAGACCGGTGGTGTGCACTTCAGGGTCGACACCCGTGCTGGCGAACAGGCGCTCGCCCAACTGTGGATAAAAATCCTGCGACCAATGCGCCAGGGCGGTCACCGCCGGGCTGTAGCGCCACGGATACAGCGGCGAGACGATACCACCGCCGGCCCAGGACGACTCACGGCCGACCTCGCCCTGGTCGCACACCACCACCCGGTCAACCTTTGCGGCCAGGTTGAACGCAGTCAGCAGACCGATCACCCCGCCACCGACAATCACTACGTGCTTGCTCATCTGTCGATCCAACACCTGAAGTAAAAACGCCTCACCAACAATCCGCCTCATCCAGCGCCCCGGGGTTTGCGCGCACACCGGCCTGGTCAAGCTGGTAGTCGCCACAACGATCACGCGCCATCAGCCCCTGGGCCTGACGCTCGGCCAGTAGCCGATACTGGCCGTGCTCGCGCCAGGCTCGCAGGCGGTAGAAACGGCTACCCTCGGGCAGCGGTGTCTGCCACTGCTCGCTGTCGGCATACTGGCCGGTACGGGCGTAGTGATATTCCAGACGCTGGGCGGCATCGTGCAGCAGGCCGACCACTTCGCCGCGCGCGGCACGCCGAAGCTGGTCGCTGTAGCTGGGATAGGCAACGCTCGCCAGAATGCCGGTCACGGCCACGACAAGCAACAGCTCCATAAGGCTTAGGCCACGTTGCATCTCAAGCCCCCCTGAATCGCTGGCGCCAGGCGATACGCCGGGGTGCCTGGGCCTGTCCGGGCTCGACCGCATAGATCGCCTCCAGTACCTGCCGTGCGCGGGCCTGACGGCTTACCGCAGTGATCCGGAACAGAACCACCCTTGCCCCTTCCGGCATGTGCGCAGCGCGGGTACTAACGCCCAGTTGCTGCACCAGGAAGAAACCGTGCTCGCTGGCCTGCCAAGGTGGGCGCCCATCAATCAGGTCATGGGGTGCGGGCGGTGGGGCGCACACCTGGCAGGGCGAGGGGGGCGCCAGGGCAAGCTGCAGCGCGCCCGCCAGCAGGCTCGCCTCGGCCTCTTCAAAGGCGCGCGCCGCCGCCAGCGCGCTGCCCGCCAACGCTATCTGCTGCAGCGTGTCACGCAGGGCCGAGATGGAGAACAGACCAAGCAGCAGGCTCAGCACCAGGGCCAGCAGCAAGACCATTCCGCGCTGGGCGCTCATGACGGTGGCAACCGGTTGCGCAGGGCAACGCTCAGCGCGTAGTCCCGCTCGATGTCCAGCACAGGGTCGACAAGGGTCAACTGCAGGTCCACACGCTCCCCGTCATTGCCCACGACACGGGTGGCGCGAAAAGCACGCACATTGTCGATGAGCACGGCATTCATGCCGCCGCCGCTGAGCATCAGGCTGTCGCCTTGAAAGCGGTAGGTCTGCCGCCGCAGCGGAAAAGCCAGCGTGGTGCCGCTGCCGGGCTGGCGTGCCGGATGTACTTGTGCCCAGGCGAGACAGTCGGTGAGCAGCGTCCAGTCCGGGTTTCCTCCGGCCCCTGGTACATCGGCGGTCACCAGGCTGAGCGTGGCCTCGCGGCCATTGCCGGCGTGGGATATCTGCAAGGGCTGGGCAAAGGCCTGTGCAGCAGATGGGTCGATGAACTCGAGGGTTTCGGCTGCCAGGCAACCAAACATGCCGGTCATGCGAATGTCCTGCGCCAGCCGGTGCAAGGCCAGCGACGCGTCATCCTGCATCCGCGACAACGCGCCTTGCATGCGCCAGGCCTGCTGGGCCGAGACCAGGGCCTGCCCCGCTGCGGCCAGCAGCATCAAGCCCAAGGCCAGTGCCAGCAAGGCCTCCAACAGGCCGAAGCCTTGCTGTCGGCTCATCATGGCAACACCCGGCCCTGCAGCGCGATGACCTGCGCCTCGCTGCCGCGTGGGTCGTGCCAGCGAATCTCCAGTTGCAACCACTCCCCGGTCACCACCGCCCGCCCCTCGCCGCTCTCGCCCAGCAGCGAACCGATCAGGGCGCGCCAACTGTGCAGCGCCTCGGGTTCAAGGGTGCCGCTCGCCCTCACCCGCTCGAACAACAAGTGCGCCAACTGCACGGCCTGCGCATCGCGCCGCGCCCCTTCGCCGACCTGCACTGCGCGTATCTGCGATGCCGCCGCGGCGAACAGCCCGAGCGACAGCACCAGCACTGCCAACACCACTTCCAGCAAGGTCATGCCCCGCTCCCTGTGCACCATGGTTTCGCCTCCTGCGAAATTTCCCGCCAAGCATGACCGGCCTGGCTGACTGGACCTCCTGGTCCGCAGCACCGAAGCTACAGCGAAGCACTTCCAGGGAGGAATGCACGATGCGGCAACAGGGAGTAACACTGATACAAATGATGAGCGTACTGGCCATGCTCGCGCTTCTGACACAGCTCGCGGCACCGGCCTACGCCAACTTAACCGAAGACCTTCGCCAGGCCGCAGCCGCCCGTGACCTGGCGCAGAGCCTGCGAAGTGCACGTAGCCACGCCCTGCTGCAGAACCGGAGCGTTGTGGTGCAACCACTGGAGGGGGATTGGGGGAAGGGTTGGCAAACAGTGCAAGAGGGAGACCAGCAACTGCTGCGCGAGCATCGGCTGGGCCGATCCGTGAGGATCGCTGCCAACCTGGAAAAGCTGAGATTCAGTGGCCTGGGCGTCCCCCTGCGCGACAATGGCGCATTTTCCGGCGGCACCTTGCAGGTCTGCCAACGCGCGCAGGGCAACAGTCAGCATCGGGTCGTTGTCGCACCTAGCGGGCGAGTCAGCCTGCGCAGCGGGGCGAGCGAAGCACCGCGCTGCGCAGACCCCTGATCAGATCAGCGAGCGAACCCGCAGCTCCTTTGGCATCGAGAAGGTGATGTTCTCTTCACGCCCGTCGAGCTCTTCAGCGCCCGTAGCGCCCCAGGCCTTGAGCTGCTCGATCACCCCACGCACCAGAACCTCGGGCGCAGAAGCGCCTGCGGTGATGCCGATGCGCTGTACGCCGTCGAACCAGGCACGCTGCAGGTCTTCGGCACCGTCGATCAGGTAGGCCGGGGTGCTCATGCGCTCGGCCAGCTCGCGCAGACGGTTGGAGTTGGAACTATTCGGGCTGCCGACCACCAGTACCACATCACACTCGTCGGCCAGTTGCTTGACCGCATCCTGGCGGTTCTGGGTCGCGTAGCAGATGTCGTCCTTGCGTGGGCCGCCGATATTCGGGAAGCGTGCGCGCAGGGCATCGATGACGCGACTGGTATCGTCCATCGACAGGGTGGTCTGGGTGACGAACGCCAGGTGGTCTGGGTCGCGGACCTGCAGGGTGGCGACATCCTTCTCGTCCTCGACGAGGTAGATGGCGCCGCCATTGCTGGCGTCATACTGGCCCATGGTGCCTTCGACTTCCGGGTGCCCCTCGTGGCCAATGAGGATGGTCTCACGGCCGTCGCGGCTGTACTTGGCAACCTCGATATGCACCTTGGTCACCAACGGGCAGGTGGCATCGAACACCTTCAGGCCACGCCCGGCGGCTTCCTGGCGTACCGCCTGGGACACACCATGGGCACTGAAGATGACGATCACATCGTCCGGGACCTGATCCAGTTCTTCGACGAAGATCGCGCCACGGTTGCGCAGGTCCTCGACGACGAACTTGTTGTGCACCACTTCGTGGCGCACGTAGATCGGCGGCCCGAAAACTTCCAGGGCACGGTTGACGATTTCGATCGCCCGGTCGACACCCGCGCAGAAGCCGCGCGGATTGGCGAGTTTGATTTGCATGCTCGGCTCCAGGCTCACAGCGCCTTCACATCGAGGATCTTGACCTCGAAGTTCAGGGTCTTGCCAGCCAGCGGATGGTTGAAGTCGATGGTCACCTGGTTGTCATCGAAGGCTTTCACCACACCCGGAAGCTCGGTGTTGGCGGCATCGTTGAAGATCACCAGCAGGCCCTCGGACAGCTCCATGCCGTCGAACTGCGAACGGGGCATCACCTGTACGTTCTGCGGGTTAGGCTGACCGAAGGCGTTCTCAGGGGCGATGGTCAGCTTGCGCTCGTCGCCGGCCTTGAAGCCGAACAGTGCAGTCTCGAAGCCCGGTAGCAGGTTGCCATCGCCGACCTTGAACACGGCTGGCGCCTTGTCGAAGGTGCTGTCGACGGTGTCGCCGTTTTCCAGGTGCAACGCGAAGTGCAGGGTGACTTCGGTGTTCTGGCCGATACGGGTCTCAGTCATGGACCGGCTCCTCGGTTTTCTTGCTCTTGAACATGTCCAGCGCCAGCATCACCGCACCGACGGAAATCGCGCTGTCAGCCAGGTTGAAGGCCGGGAAGTAGTGGGTGTTGCGCCAGTGGACGAGGATGAAATCAACCACATGCCCCAGCACGACGCGGTCCCACAGGTTGCCGATGGCACCGCCCAGCACCAGGGCCAGCGCGACCGCCAGCCAGGTCTCGTTGCGCCCCAGGCGCTTGAGCCAGACCACCAGCACGACACTGACCACCACGGCGATCAGGGCGAACAGCCAGCGCTGCCAGCCCGAGCTGTCGGCCAGGAAGCTGAAGGCCGCGCCGGTGTTGTAGGCCAGGGTCCAGCTGAAGTAGTCGGGGATGACCACGATCTGCTGGTACATGGTCAGGGCGTTGTCGAAGTACAGCTTGGTGGCCTGGTCGAGGACCAGGACCACCAGGCTCAGCCAGAGCCAGGCAAGGCGCCCGAAGCGCCCCGCTGCAGGATTAGGCATAGTGGCGCACCTCACCGTTGCCGCTGATGTTGTCGACGCAGCGAGCGCAGATCTCCGGGTGCTCCGGATGGCTGCCGACGTCGGCGCGGAAGTGCCAGCAACGGCCGCACTTGGCATGGCCGGACTTGACCACTTTCAGCTTGAGGCCTTCGACTTCGGTTGTCACCGCCTCGGCCGGCGCCTGGACGAACGGCACCACGCTGGCGGCAGAGGTGATCAGCACGAAGCGCAGCTCGTCGCCCAGCTTGGCCAGGTCGGCGCTCAGGCCTTCCTCGGCGAAGAGCGTGACTTCGGCCTGCAGGTTGCCACCGATGACCTTGGCCACGCGCTGGTTCTCCAGCTCCTTGTTGACCGCTGCCTTGACCGCCATGATGCGGTCCCAGTAGGCGCGATCCAGCTCGCTGTCCTGCGGCAGCTCGCTCAGGCCCTGGTACCAGGTGTTGAGCATGACCGACTCGTTGCGCTCGCCCGGCAGGTACTGCCAGATCTCGTCAGCGGTGAAGGCCAGGATCGGCGCGATCCAGCGCACCAGCGCCTCGCTGATGTGGTACAGCGCGGTCTGGCAGGAGCGGCGCGCGACGCTGTTGGCGCCGGTGGTGTACTGGCGGTCCTTGATGATGTCGAGGTAGAAGCCGCCCAGCTCCTGCACACAGAAGTTGTGCACCTTGGAGTAGACGTTCCAGAACCGGTACTCGGCGTAGTTCTCTTCCAGCTCGCGCTGCAGCAGCAGGGTGCGGTCGACCGCCCAGCGGTCCAGCGCCAGCATGTCTTCGGCCGGCAGCAGGTCACGCGCCGGGTCGAAGCCGGACAAGTTGGAGAGCAGGAAGCGCGCGGTGTTGCGGATACGCCGGTAGGCGTCGGCGCTGCGCTGCAGGATCTGCTCGGAAACGGCCATCTCGCCAGAGTAGTCGGTGGCCGAGACCCACAGGCGCAGGATGTCGGCGCCAAGGGTGTTGTTGACCTTTTCCGGCTCGATGGTGTTACCCAGCGACTTGGACATCTTGCGGCCGTTCTCGTCCACGGTGAAACCGTGGGTCAGCAGCTCGCGGTACGGCGCGTGGCCGTCGATGGCGCAACCGGTCAGCAAGGAGGAGTGGAACCAGCCGCGGTGCTGGTCGGAGCCCTCCAGATACAGGTCGGCGCGCGGACCGGTGGTGTGGCCGATGTCGTGCGAGCCACGCAGCACGTGCCAGTGGGTGGTGCCGGAGTCGAACCAGACGTCGAGGGTGTCGGCGATCTTGTCGTACTGGCCGGCCTCGTCACCCAGCAGCTCCTGGGCGTCGAGCTTGAACCAGGCCTCGATACCTTCTTTCTCGACGCGCTTGGCCACTTCTTCCATCAGTTCGACGGTGCGAGGGTGCAGTTCGCCGGTCTGCTTGTCGAGGAAGAACGGGATAGGGACGCCCCAGTTGCGCTGGCGCGAGATGCACCAGTCAGGACGGTTGGCGATCATCGCGTGCAGGCGCGCCTGGCCCCAGGACGGCACGAACTTGGTGTCCTCGATGGCCTTGAGCGCACGCTCGCGCAGGTTTTCACCGTTGTTGGGCTGCTTGTCCATGCCCACGAACCACTGTGCGGTGGCACGGTAGATCAGCGGGGTCTTGTGGCGCCAGCAGTGCATGTAGCTGTGGCTGATGGTTTCGGTGTGCAGCAGCGCACCGACTTCCTGCAGTTTCTCGACGATGGCCGGATTGGCCTTCCAGATGAACTGGCCACCGAAGAACTCCAGCGATGGCGCGTACACGCCGTTGCTCTGCACTGGCGTGAGGATGTCGTCGTTGACCATGCCGTAGCGCTTGCAGGTGACGAAGTCGTCCTCACCGTAGGCCGGTGCGGAGTGGACCACACCAGTACCGGCGCCCAGCTCGACGTACTCGGCCAGGTAGATGGGCGACAAGCGCTCGTAGAACGGGTGGCGGAAATTGATCAGCTCCAGCGCCTTGCCTGGCGCCGTGGCCACTACCGAGCCTTCCAGCGCATAACGCTTCAGGCACGACTCGACCAGCTCCTCGGCCAGCACCAGCAGGCGCTCGCCGGTATCGACCAGGGCGTAGTTGAAATCCGGGTGGATGTTCAGCGCCTGGTTGGCCGGGATGGTCCAGGGGGTGGTGGTCCAGATCACGATCGCGGCAGGCTTGGCCAGCGAAGCCAGGCCGAAGGCGGCGGCCAGTTTGTCCTGGTCGGCGATCGGGAAGGCCACATCGATGGTCTGGGATTTCTTGTCGGCATATTCGACCTCGGCCTCGGCCAGGGCCGAACCGCAATCGAAGCACCAGTTCACCGGCTTGAGGCCCTTGAACACGAAGCCCTGCTTGACCATCTCGGCCAGGGCGCGGATCTCGCCAGCTTCGTTGGCGAAGTCCATGGTCTTGTAGGGGTTGTCCCAGTCACCCAGCACACCCAGGCGGATGAATTCGCTCTTCTGCCCTTCGATCTGCTCGGCGGCATAGGTGCGGCACAGCTCGCGGGTCTGGTCGGGCGTCAGGTGCTTGCCATGGGTGACCTCGACCTTGTGCTCGATCGGCAGGCCATGGCAGTCCCAGCCCGGTACATAGGGCGCGTCGAAGCCCGACAGGGTCTTGGAGCGGACGATCATGTCCTTGAGAATCTTGTTCAGCGCGTGACCGATGTGGATTTTGCCGTTGGCATAGGGCGGGCCGTCGTGCAGGACGAACTTCGGACGATCCTTGCCAATCTCGCGCAACTTCCGGTACAGGCCAATGCTGTCCCAGCGCTGCAGGATCTGCGGTTCGCGCTGAGGCAGGCCGGCCTTCATGGGGAAGGCGGTGTCCGGAAGGTTAAGCGTGGCTTTGTAGTCGGTCATTTCAGGCTCTTGGTTAGCGGTTGAGCGTGCCAGTGGGCACGCGCGGCGGCGATGTCCGCGTCGATCGCCGACTTCAGCGCCTCCAGGGAGGCGAATCGCTGCTCCTCGCGCAGCTTGTGGTGGAACTCCACTGTCAGACGCCGGCCATAGAGGTCGCCGGTGTAGTCCAGGAGGTGGATTTCCAGGTGGGGACGCCCATCACCCTTGACGGTGGGACGAACCCCGATGTTGCCGACACCCGGCCAGGGCGTGCCGTCGATCTCGATGCTGGTCAGGTAGACCCCGGACAGCGGTACGCGACGGCGCTTGAGCTGGATGTTGGCGGTGGGCGTGCCGAGCTGACGGGCCAGTTTCTGGCCGTGCAACACGCGCCCGGTAATACGATACGGACGGCCCAGCAAGTGCTCGGCCAGCTCGAAGTCGGCTTCGGCCAAAGCCTTGCGCACTTCGGTGCTGCTGACGCGCAGGCCGTCCTGGATCACGGTGTTGGCCGCCTCGACGGTGAACCCGTACTGCTGGCCGGCCTCGACCAGGAAATCGAAGTCACCTGCGCGATCACAACCGAAGCGGAAGTCGTCACCGACCTCCAGGTGCCGCACGCCCAGGCCGTCCACCAGCACCGCCTTGACGAACTGATCGGCACTGAGCTTGCTCAGGCGCTGGTTGAAGGCCAGGCACAGCACCCGGTCGATGCCTTCGCCGGCCAGCAGCTCGACCTTGTCGCGCAGACGCGCCAACCGGGCCGGCGCGGTGTCCGGGGCGAAGTACTCACGTGGCTGCGGCTCGAAGATTACCACGCAGGTGGGCAGGCCCAGCTCCTGGCCGCGCTCACGCAAGCGCGCCAGGATGGCCTGGTGGCCCCGGTGAACCCCGTCGAAGTTGCCAATGGTGGCGACACAGCCCCGGTGCTCGGGGCGCAGGTTGTGAAGACCTCGAACCAGCTGCATAACGCGCTTCTTGCTCATAAAGTGGCCGATTATAACCACACCGGGGCGCTGGTGACAGGCAGCAGTGCCACTGTGGGCCATGGAATGCGAAAAACCGACGCCTGACCCTGTCCGCGCCCTAGTGAAGTGCCTTGCGAGCGAAATGCCGGGGCCGGAAACCACACAGGAAAAGGCAACCAAAGTAAGTCACCACGCCCGCGCCAATCAATGCGCCCAGACGCAGGAAGCGCTCGAGCATGCCGCCCTGCGCCCATGGCGGCACGAAGTGCATGCCCAACAGCAGCACAACGGACATCAGCCCAACTGCCAGTACCAGCTTGAGCAGGAACATCGCCCAGCCCGCCTGGGGCTGGAACAGGCCCTGGCTGCGCAGTTTCCAGAACAGCAGCCCGGCGTTGAGGCAGGCTCCCAGGCTGATGGCCAGGGCCAGACCGGCGTGCTGCAGCGGACCGATCAGGGCGAGGTTGAACAATTGCGTGCAGACCAGGGTGAAGATGGCGATCTTGACTGGCGTACGGATGTTCTGTTGCGCATAGAAGCCGGGCGCCAGAACCTTGACCAGGATGATCGCCAGCAGCCCCACCGAATAGGCGATCAGCGCTCGCTGGGTCATGGCCGCATCGGTGGCGGTGAACTTGCCGTACTGGAACAGCGCCACGGTCAGTGGTTCGGCAAGGATCGCCAGGGCCAGCGTGCAGGGCAGCACCAGCAGGAAGCACAGGCGCAGGCCCCAGTCGAGGATTCGCGAATACTCTTCGCGGTCCTTGTTGGCGTAGGTCTTGGCCAGCGTGGGCAGGAGGATGGTGCCCAGCGCCACGCCCAATACACCGGAGGGCAGCTCCATCAGGCGGTCGGCGTAGTACATCCAGGATACAGAGCCGGCCACCAGGAAGGACGCGAAGATGGTGTTGATGATCAGCGAAATCTGGCTCACCGACACCCCGAGGATCGCCGGCAGCATCTGCTTGAGCACGCGCCATACCCCGGTATCCCGCAGGTTCAGCCGTGGCAGCACGAGCATGCCGATCTTCTTCAAGGCTGGCAGCTGGTACAGCAACTGCGCCAGGCCGCCCGCCAGAACGCCCCAGGCCAGGGCCATGATCGGCGGATCGAAGTACGGGGTGAGGAACACGGCGAAGGCGATCATCGCCACGTTCAGCAGCGTTGGCGTGAAGGCAGGTACAGAGAAGCGGTTCCAGGTATTGAGGATCGCCCCGACGAGCGACGACAGGGATATCAGCAATATATAAGGAAATGTCACCCTCAACAGTGCGGTGGTGAGTTCGTATTTCTCGGCACTGTCGACAAAACCGGGGGCTGTGACCCACACCACCCAGGGCGCGGCGAGTATGCCCAGGGCAGTGACCAGAGCCAGGACCAACGTGAGCAGGCCACTGACATAGGCGATGAAAGTGCGCGTGGCCTCCTCGCCCTGCTGGGTCTTGTACTCGGCAAGGATGGGCACGAAAGCCTGGGAAAACGCGCCCTCGGCGAAGATACGCCGCAGCAGGTTGGGCAGTTTGAAGGCAATGAAGAAGGCGTCGGTGGCGATGCCGGCACCGAAGACCCGCGCCAGAATGGTGTCGCGCACGAAGCCCAGCACCCGCGAAATCATGGTGATAGAGCTGACTGCAGCCAGGGATTTGAGCAGGTTCATCGAAAAGTTTTACGCCTGGGACTTGAGAGCGCTGCCAGTTGGCGCCCGAGTGTGCGATAATCCCGCTTCTTTGCAGGGGTGCCAAAAACTCCCGAGTTTACAGGTCGTTGCGTAGAAAGGAATCTCTCCTTACGCGCGCGCATGCCACTCGGCAGATCCTTGCAACTGGCCTTGACATCCGTCCGACTCATCGGCATGATTCGCGGCCTTATTTGTTTGCTATTTACCCAAAAGTCTTTCGAGGAGCTCGACGGTGGCCAACACACCTTCCGCCAAGAAACGTGCAAAACAGGCTGAGAAGCGTCGCAGCCACAACGCCAGCCTGCGTTCCATGGTCCGTACCTACATCAAGAACGTAGTCAAGGCCATCGACGCTAAAGACGCCGAAAAAGCGCAAGCTGCCTACACTCTGGCTGTACCTGTAATCGACCGTATGGCCGATAAAGGTATCATCCACAAGAATAAAGCTGCTCGCCACAAAGGCCGTCTGAATGGCCACATCAAGGCACTGAAAGAAGCTGCAGCTGCCTAAGCGACGCGCTTTAACAAAAACCGACCTCAGGGTCGGTTTTTTGTTG